>CAITXW010000224.1 GCA_903896425.1 uncultured beta proteobacterium
GCTGTGGGGCAATATGACGGTCAACCCGATCAGCGCCCTGACCGGCGCGACGACGGACCGGATTCTGGACGATGAACTGGTGCGCGGCTTTCTATCGAGTGTGATGCTCGAAGCCAAGGAGATCGGCGCGCGCATCGGCATCCCGATCGCGCAGCAGCCCGAAGACCGGCACGCCGTCACGCGCAAGCTCGGTGCCTTCAAGACCTCGATGCTGCAGGACCTCGAAGCCGGCAAGCCGCTTGAGCTTGACGCCCTGGTGACGGTGGTCAAGGAACTCGGCACACTGACCGATGTGCCAACCCCGTTCACTGATGCCTTGCTGGGACTTTCGCGCCTGCAGGCGCGCCTGCGCGGCCTGTACTGATTGGGTGATGCAACGCGCGGATCAGCGCTTGTGCTCCGACGACACCGCTCGCGTTTCGCCGGTCTCGGTCAGCGTGCGGGTCGCCTGCAGCGAGGCGTAGGTCCAGAATATTTTCATCGGCTGCGTGTCCGACAGGTTGCGAAAGCGATGTGACAGATTCGCCGGAATCCATGTCGTGTCCTGCGGGTTCAGGGCCGTCGTTTCCTGACCTTCCATGTCCAGCATCGCATGCCCTTCGAGCAGCATCACACTTTCTTCGCAATTGTGGCTGTGGAAGGGGATCGCGACGCCGGGGCCAAACTCGGTGATGCCGTTGATGAAGCCGGTGGCGCCGATACTGGGTGAGACCAGGGCAGTGGTTCGAGCGCCACCGCCACGGTCGTAACTCTTCAGTTCTGTGGGTCGCAGAACAACCGCGAGATGCGGGGTCGGACTGGTCATGTGGATCTCCTGAGGGATTGAGCGGATGCCGTGCTGCGGCTCATTCGGCCTTGATGCCGTTGTCCTGAATCAGCTTGTGATACAGGTTGAACTGTTCCTTGGTCGCCGCGCCGAGTTCCGGCGCGGATGAGCCGCGCAAGGTCACCCCGAGGGCTACCAACTTGTCGCGGGTTTCCGGGTCCGCCAGGGCCTTGCGCATTTCGGCATTCAGGCGCTCGACGATATTTTTGGGTGTGCCGGCTGGCACGACCATGGCAAACCATGAATTGAAGAAGAAATTCTTCAGGCCGGATTCATCAACGGTCGGGACGTCGGGGTATTGCGCCAGGCGCTTGGTGGTCGATACCGCCAGCAGTCGCACCTTGTTGGCCTGCAGCAGCGAGGTAACCGTGCCCAATCCCTGAAAGGAAGCGTGGACCTCGCCCGCTGCGACGGCCACAGCAGCCGGGGTTGCGCCTTTGTAGGGGACGTGCATCGCGTCGATGTTGGCGCGCGATGCAAAGAGCGCCATGGCCAGATGCTGCGGGCTGCCGCTGCCGCCGGAGCTGTAATTGAGTTTGCCGGGTGCGGCTTTTGCCGCGGCGATGAAGTCGCCCACGGTCTTGTAGGGCGAATCGATTTTCACAACCAGGCCCCACTCGATCGTGGCGACCAGGGACAGGGGGTCGAAGTCGGTCAGTGCGTTCCAGGGTATGCGCGGGTAGATATGCGGCACCATGGTCAGAATGCTGTCGTTGAAGCCGCCAATCGTGTAGCCATCCGGAGCGGCTTTTGCCACCCGGTCAGCGCCTATCAGCCCGGCCGACCCGGGAATGTTTTCGATCACGATGTTTTGCCCGAGACCGAGCGACATTTTTTGTGTCAGAACCCGTGCCGCGTTGTCAACGGCGCTACCGGCTGCCAGGGGAATGATCATCTTGATCGGTTTGTTCGGGTAGTTCGATTGCGCCTGTGCCGCACAGGCAAATATCAGAATCGAGGCCACGGTCAACAGGCGGGATGTGAAGGTGTTCATGCGAGATGTCTCCTCTTGTAGTGGGCGGGTATTCGAATTGTGGCCCGCAATGGCGGGTTCACGCCGGGCGTGCCATATCGATTCATGTTGGGGGCTGCTCTGATACCAGTGCCGGGATGTCGAGTTCTTTGGCCAGCGCAACCAGATCGGCTACCAAGCCCGCCGGTATCGGGATGCCTTGGTCGGCGTATTTTTGTCGCCTCTGATGACTTTGTTCGCCGGGCAGCCAGATGCGCTCCACGCCCGGCAGGCGCTCGCTGCTGTGCAGATCATGCGCCAGTCGGTCCACCGCGGCCTTGAAGACGGCCGGCTCACCGAAGGCCCGTAAATCAATCACCAGCACGGCTTGGCCAGTGTTGGTGGGCGTGACGTGGTCGTGGTTGAAATCCACCACATCACGACCCATGGCTGCGCCGTTCAGCGTGCCGGCCAACAGGCCAACAATCAGTGCCAGGCCGTAGCCCTTGTGGCCTCCGATGGGAAGCAGGAAGCCTTCTTCCGCGCGTGTCGGGTCCAGCAGCGGTTTGCCTTGGCGATCAATCATCCAGCCTTCTGGCATCTGCTCGCCGCGCTTGGCTTTGGCTTTGACCTTGCCGTAGGCCGCTACCGTGGTCGCCATATCGAGAACGATCGCGGGTCCGCTGCCAGCGGGAACCCCAACGGCAATCGGGTTGGTCGACAACAGCATTTCCATGCCGCCCCACGGTGGCAGGTGGTTGGCATTTCCGACTGCGAAATAAAGCGCAATCATGTCCTGCTCGACGGGCTTGCGCACATAGAGCGAAGCCGGTCCGGCGTGGTTGCTGGCGCGTGCGCCGACCCAGGCGACGCCTGCACTGCGCGCTTTCTCGATGGCGATGTCAACGGCGTGCGACATGACCAGGTGCCCCATGCCGTTATCGCCGTCAACCACCGCCATGGCGGCGCGTTCGCTCACGATCCGGATATTGGGCCGGGTGTTGATGCCGCCAGTTTTGATGCGTTTGACGTACTGCGGCAGGCGGATGACACCGTGACCGTCAGAGCCCTGCAGGTCGGCCGCGGCCATGAGATGTGCGACCTTGGCCGCATCCTGTTGCGGTAAGCCTGCGCTCACCAGGGCGCGGGCGATAAAGGCGCTGAGCTGGCCGGCGCTGACCAATATCGGTTTGTTATCAGTTGCCATGAGGTGCTACGGCGTGCGTGCAGCCGTCGATTCTTTGTTGACTTGAGGGATTCTAGAAATCGGCAACACCCGAGTCCAATACTGAATTCGTCATCTGCCATATCATTTCGCTATCGAACTCCGAAGAAAACCTGGAAAAAATCTGCCCATGAACCTGCGTGCCCTGCGTTATTTTGTGGCCATCGCCGATGCCGGTAGCCTGACTGCTGCTGCGACCGCAATTTCCATTGCACAACCCGCGCTGACCCGGCAGTTGCGTGAGCTTGAAGCCGACCTGGGCGCACAGTTGTTTCAGCGTACGCCGCGCGGTGTACTGCTGACGCAGGCCGGCGTCACACTCTATGAGTCGGCGCAGCGCATGCTGGCCGAGGCGGCGCGCGTACGCCTGAATCTTTCCCAGCGGCAGGACACGACCAGCACCCCGGTCGCGCTCGGCGCATCGCCCACGCTGGCGCGGTTGATCCTGCCCAGTCTTTTTGAAAACTGCCAGCACGCCATCAGCGGCGTGAAGTTGCGAGCACGTGAAGCGTTCACGCCGGCGCTATTGGATTGGCTGGAGCGCGGCATGATTGACATGGCCATCGTCACCAATCCCGAAGCGGGGCGGGCATTGGCCTTGCACCCCTTGCTCAGTGAACCCTTCGCACTGGTGTCGCACACTTCGCTAAAACTCGAGCCCGCCGTGTCGGTCAGCCAGTTGACGCGGGTGCCAGTCCTGATGACCAGTCTGCACCGTGCCATTGTGGAAAAGCAATTGATTCCGCTGGGAGGACGGTTGAACGTTCAGGCTGAGATGGATTCGGTCGATTCGATTCGTGAATTGGTATTGCGGGGTCGCTGCGCCACCATCATGCCGGTGTCGGTGTTCAATGAGCAGCGGGCCACCCGGACCTTGCGCATGTCGGAGGTATCGGGTGTGCAACTCAGTCGTTTGCTGGTGTTGGCCACACGTTTGGATCGGCAAGACAACAGTGCCCAGCAAGCGGTGCGGGAGATGATTGAAGCGGAATTTGCCCGCATGACACGCCGGGGCATTTTCACCTTTGCGGGCAACACAGCTGCGGACAAGTCGGCAGCCTGACGGCCTCGCGCTGACGAAGCTGCGTTTGCGCACAGTCCTGCGGCTTTAATGGGAGTAAGCTGGCGCGCATGATGAGCAATGGACTGAGCAGCGTCGAGGCCGGTGAGCGCCTCCAGCAATTCGGAGCGAACCGGCTGGCGCCGGCAACGCAGCGCTCGGTTGTGCTGCAGTTCATCGCGCATTTCAAGAATCCATTGGTGCTGGTGCTGCTGGTGGCGGCCGGCATTTCGGCGCTGACCGGCGACCTCACTGGCGCGCTCATCATCGGTGCCATCGTGCTGATGAGCGTGACGCTGGACTTTGTGCAGGCCTATCGCGCCGGGCGCGCGGCCGAACAACTCGCGCTCAAGGTGGCGGTGACGGCCAGCGTGCTGCGCGACGGCCAGACCTGTGAACTGCCGGTGACGCAACTGGTGCCGGGCGACGTGGTGCTGTTGTCGGCCGGCTGCCTGGTTCCCGCTGACGCGCGTTTGCTGGAAGCCAATGACTTCTTCGTCAATCAGGCGCAACTCACGGGCGAGCCGTTTCCGGTTGAAAAGAGAGTTGCTACCGCATCGGCAAGCGGTGCTGCGCCGCTGGACGACGACTGGTCTCTGGATCGCGCCGACAGCGTCTTCATGGGCGGCTCAGTCGTCAGCGGCTCGGCGCGGGTGCTGATTGGTCGCACCGGCAGCAATACGGCGCTCGGACAAATAGCAATCAGCCTGGCGGCCGACGCGCCACCCACGGCGTTTGAGATCGGTACGCGGCGCTTTGGCATGCTGATCATGCGCCTGACCTTGTTGCTGGTGTTGTTCACGTTGCTGGTCAATGTGGCCTTTCATCGCTCGTTGCTTGAATCCTTTTTGTTCGCGGTGGCGCTGGCGGTTGGCCTGACACCGGAGTTGCTGCCGATGGTGGTGTCGGTAACGCTGACGCGCGGCGCGTTGCGCATGGCAGCGCTCAAGGTCATCGTCAAGCGGCCCTCCGCCATTCAGGACATGGGCGCGATGGACGTGCTGTGCACCGACAAGACCGGCACACTGACCGAAGCGAAGATCCGGCTGGAGCGCCATGTGGATGCCAGCGGCCAGGAGCGCGCGCAGGTGCTGACGCTGGCTTACCTCAACAGCTATTTCGAGAGCGGCCTCAAAAGCCCGCTCGATGACGCGATCCTGGCGCATGGCGAAATCGATGTATCGGCCTGGCGCAAGATTGACGAGGTGCCGTTCGACTTCGAGCGGCGCCGGGTCTCGGTGCTGGTGCAAAGTGCAGAGGGCCGCCGTCTGGTGGTCAAGGGCGCACCGGAAGACGTGCTGCGCCTGTGCACGCAGTACCAGGACAGCAGCGGTGCCAGCGTGGCGCTGGATGCATCAGCGCGCGAACGCATTGACGCGCTGTTCGACAGTCTGGGTCAGGAAGGTTTTCGGGCGCTTGGCATCGCCTGGCGCGATGTGGCGCTGGACCATCCGCATGCCGTGGTGTCGGACGAGAGCGAACTGGTGTTTGCCGGCTTTGCCGCTTTTCTCGATCCACCCAAGGCCAGCGCCGCTCGCGCACTGAGCGCGATGGCGGCCAGTGGAGTGGCGGTGAAGATCGTGACTGGCGACAACGAGCGCGTGACGCGCCACGTTTGCACCGAACTCGGTGTGCCGATCAACGGCGTGCTGACCGGCACCGAAGTGGCGACCATGAACGACGACGCGCTGCGCGCGCGGGTTGAGAGCGTCAACCTGTTTTGCCGCGTCAACCCGTCGCAAAAGAACCGGATTATTTTGGCGCTCAAAGCGCGCGGCCATGTCGTCGGCTATCTGGGCGACGGCATCAACGACGCGCCCTCGCTGCACACGGCCGATGTTGGCATTTCAGTGGACGGCGCGGTCGATGTGGCCAAGCAGGCCGCTGCCATGATCCTGCTGGAAAAAGACCTGATGGTGTTGCACAAGGGCATCCTGGAAGGGCGGCGCACTTTTGGCAACGTGATGAAGTACATCATGATGGCCACCAGTTCCAACTTCGGCAACATGTTCAGCATGGCCGCCGCCACCCTGTTCCTGCCGTTCCTGCCGATGCTGCCCTTGCAGATTTTGCTCAACAACCTGCTCTACGACGTATCCGAAATCACGTTGCCACTGGACAATGTCGATGACGAAGATCTGGTGCAACCGAAACGCTGGGACATGGCTTTCATCCGCAACTTCATGCTGACCATCGGCCCCATCAGTTCGCTCTTTGACTTCCTGACTTTTTATCTGCTGCTGCGGCTCTTTAATGCGCACGAAGCACTGTTTCGCACTGGCTGGTTTGTTGAATCGATTGCGACCCAGGTGCTGGTGATCTTTGTCATCCGCACGCGGCGCAATCCGCTGCGCAGTCACCCGCACCGCTGGCTGGTTGCCACCTCGCTGGCGGTGGTGCTGGTGGCCATGCTGCTGCCGTTTACGCCACTGGCGCCGTATCTGGGTTTTGCGCCGTTGCCACCCGTGTTCTTTGGCTTGCTGGCGGCTTTGCTGCTACTCTATCTGCTGATGGTTGAGGGAGCAAAACAATGGTTTTACCGACGTCTGATGAAGGTCTGAGCGCAGCGCAAGCGGCGCAGCGCCTGATTGATGACGGCCCCAACGTGCTGCCGGGCGAGCAGCGCCGGGGCTTGCGCGCCATCGTGCGCGAGACACTGCAGGAGCCGATGTTCATGCTGCTGCTGGCCGCCGGCACGCTCTACCTGGTGCTCGGTGATTTGCAGGAAGGGATGATCCTGTTTGGCCTGGTGCTGGTGGTGCTGGCGCTCACGCTGTACCAGGAGGGCAAGACCGAACACGCGCTGGCCGCTTTGCGTGACATGACGAGCCCGCGCGCCCGTGTGCTGCGCGACGGCCAACCGCAGCGCATCGCCGGCGCCGACGTGGTCTGTGGCGACATCCTGCTGCTGGCCGAAGGCGACCGCATTGCGGCCGATGCCGTTCTGCTCACTGGCGCCGATGTGCAAGTCGACGAATCGCTGCTCACCGGCGAGTCGCTGCCGGTGCAAAAACTTGCTGCTGCCGATGCGACCGATGCCGCGCAGGGCAATCTGTTCTCTGGCACCTTGCTGGTCGGTGGCCACGGCACGGCGCGTGTCACCGCAACCGGTGCGCGCAGCGAGATCGGGCGCATTGGTGAGGCCTTGCAAACACTGGTCAACGAGCGCTCGCCGTTGAAACTGCAGACTGCGCGCCTGGTGCGTGTGCTGGCCCTGATCGCCTTTGGCGCCAGTGGGTTCATGGTGCTGGCCTATGGCGGGCTGCGCGGCGACTGGCTCGGTGCCCTGCTGGCCGGCATCGCGCTGGCGATGGCCTTGCTGCCGCAGGAGTTCACCGTGGTGCTGACCGTGCTGCCAGCGCTGGGCGCCTGGCGCTTGGCAAAAGAAAAGGTGTTGACGCGGCGCATCGCCGCCATCGAAACGCTGGGCGCAACCTCGGTGCTGTGCGCCGACAAGACCGGAACCCTGACCGAGAACCGCATGACGGTGACGCAACTCTACGTGCCAGCCGGCGCCAGCACCTTGTCGGTTGACTACGCCAGCACGACCGAATTGCCCGAAACCTTTCACACGTTGGTGGAGTACTCGATCCTGGCCAGCATGGCCGATCCCTTTGACCCGATGGAGAAGGCGTTCCACCGCCTGGGCCAGCATTTTCTGGCCGACACCGAACACCTGCACCGCGACTGGACGCTGCGCCAGGAATACGGTCTGACGCCGCAGCTGCGCGCCATGTCGCATGTCTGGCAGGCGGTCGAGAGCGACAGGCAGGGTCATGTGGTGGCGGCCAAGGGCGCACCCGAAGCCATCATCGACCTGTGCCATCTGGACGTCGCCGCACAAGCGCAGATCGAGGCCGCCGTCGAGACCATGGCAGCCATCGGTTTGCGCGTGCTGGGCGTGGCGCAGGCGCGCTTTGTGGGCGATGCGTGGCCGGCCATTGAGCATGATTTTGAATTTGAATTTGTCGGCTTGCTCGGGCTGGCCGACCCGCTGCGCGCTGAGATTGTGGACGCGGTGGCCGAGTGCCGCAGTGCTGGCATTCGCGTCGTCATGATCACGGGCGACTACCCGGCCACGGCGCGCGCCATTGCGCAGGCGGCGCAGCTTGACGTCAGCAGGCCAGACCAGATGCTCAGCGGCGACGAACTCGCACGCCTGAGCGATGCCGAGTTGGGTGCGCGCATGCAGCACGTCAGTGTCTGCGCGCGCATTGCGCCGCAGCAAAAACTGCGCATCGTGCAGGCGCTCAAAGCCAACGGCGAGATCGTCGCCATGACCGGCGACGGCGTCAACGACGCACCCGCGCTCAAAGCCGCTCAGGTGGGCGTTGCCATGGGTGGGCGCGGTACGGACGTGGCGCGCGAGGCGGCGTCCATCGTGCTGCTGGACGACAACTTCGCCTCCATCGTGCGCGCCGTGCGCTTAGGGAGGCGCATTTTTGACAACCTGCGCAAGTCCATGTCCTACATCCTGGCGGTGCACGTGCCGATTGCCGGCCTGGCGCTGCTGCCGGTGCTGCTGGGCTGGCC
>CAITXW010000225.1 GCA_903896425.1 uncultured beta proteobacterium
AACTCAAAGCCCGGTGCCGACAGATGGGCCTCGTACCAGACTGAGGGCGCCGAGTAGGCAATGTGCGGATCGCCGGCAAGCATCGGCTTGCCGCTGGCGGTGCGGCTGCCCGCAATCGCCCAGGCGTTGCTGCCCTCGTAGCGCGGCAGGCCGGCATCGGCCAGCGCCTCCTCGCTGACCTTGGCCAGTTGCGCCAGCACCTGCCAATCCGGCGCCTGCAGGGCACTGCTGCCGCTGGCCTGCAACACACCTTCGGGACGCAAATCCAGATCAAAGGCTTTCAGGTAGGCGCCGCCCAATTTGTCGCGCACAAAGCTCAGCGCCGGCTCGGTGCGGAAGGTGGCGGCAAAGCTGTAGGCCAGGTAGCCGGTCATGGCAGCCGTGTCCTGTACTGTGAATGGGCGTTTCGGGATGCCGAGCAGGTCAAATTCAAGCGGCGCCGGGTGCGTGGCCTGGAACTGGTTAATGCCGTCGAGGTAGGCGGTCAATGCTTTTGATACCGGGCTCGCAGGGTTGAACTTGGCAGCCACGTCCTTCGCGTAGGCGCGGATGCCCAGCGTGCGAAAAAGCCGGTCCACTTCAACGAGCTTCGGGCCCAGAACCTCGGAGAGCTCACCCTGCGCCAGGCGGCGCATCATCTCCATCTGGAACAAGCGGTCCTGCGCCTGCACATAGCCCAGCGCGCGGTACAGGTCGATCTCATTTTCGGCCCGGATGTGCGGCACGCCGCGTTCGTCGTAGCGCACGGTCACGGGCGCCTGCAATTGCGTGAGGTTCAAGGTGCCGCTGCGCTGCGGCTGCTTGCTGCTGAAGTACCAAGCCAGCGCCGCGGCGCCCACCAGCAACAGCGCGGCGAGCAGCAGGGCGAGAATCTTGAGTGTGCGATTCATGGCGGGTCTCCCTGACTAATATTTTTTACTGCATCAACACTTCTCGTCAATGCTGTCACTGCGGCGACGCCGCTGCGTACCGCGCCTTCGAGCGTCGCCGGATACGGACCGGCTACGTAGTCACCGCAGGCCAGCAGGCCTGGTGCGATATGCTGCGTTGGGCGCAACAGGCCTGGCGTACAGGCAAAAGTGGCGCGCTTTTCCACGATGGTTTGAACCGGTTGCAAGCACAGGCCCAGTTGCGCCTGCGCTTGCGCCAGCACGTGTGTCTGCAGCGTGGCGCGATCGGTGTTGCTGGCACTCACGACAAAGGCCAGCAGCCCGGCCGGTCCGCCAAGCTGGCCACGGTCAAAGACAAATTGCGCCGGGCTCATCGTGTCGCTGCGCAAATTGAGCATCGGCGCGGCCAGGCTGGCGTCGGCGCTCCAGGCATAAACGGTGGCGATGGCTTCAAAGTGCAATCCCTGCGCGACGCTGCACCAATGCTGCATTTGCCGCCTGTGTTCAGTTTCAGCGCTGTCGGCGCTGGCGTCGAGCAGGCGCACTGCGTCACGCGCGCCGCTGGCAAGAATCACCGCGTCGAACAACTGCCCCGCGACCTGCCAACGCGTGCCCTGCGCCACTACCGACTCGATGCGCGTGTCCAACTGCACCTGGGCGCCTTGCGCCCGCAGGTAACGCAGGCCCACTGCCGGAAACAGCGCAGTCAGATCAATCCGTGGCAGCAGCAGATTGGAGCCGCCTGCGGCACCGAACAGTGCGTCCTGCATGACACGCAAAAAGACCTGGGCACTGGCCTGGTGCGCTGGCGTGTTGAGCGCCGAGACGCACAAAGGTTCTATCAGCTCGGTGAAAACGCGCGGACTCAACTGCTGGCAAAGTTCGCGCACCGTGCGTTGTGCTGCACATTGAAATCCGCTCAGGCGCCAGCGCAGCGCTTGGCGTAACAAAGACCACTTGTCGGCCGCCGTCCAGCCGCGTGCGCCCAGAATGCCACCCAGCGCATCGAACGGGCTCGGCCAGTTGGGGAACTGAACTCCGTCGCCATCCGCAAAGCGCAGCGCCAGTGGCAGGCGCAACAGCGCGGCTTCGGTGTCAACGCCGACTTGCTGCATCAGCCGCAGTGTGTCAAGGCAGGCGCCGATCAGGATGTGCTGGCCGTTGTCGAGCGTGATCGGCGTGCCGTCGGGCAGCGTGCCGGTGACGGCTCTGGCGCGCCCGCCGACGCTGTGCGTTGCTTCGAAAATTGTGACATGGTGTCTCGCTGCCGTGGCCGCAATCGCAGCCGCAATGCCCGCCCAGCCAGCGCCGATGATGGCGATGTTCATGAAGGCCGCGCAACGCCAAGCGTGGGGGTGAAGGAATTTTCCGCCGGGCCGCCCCAAGGAAAATTAGCCCCCTCGGGGGGCAGCGCAGCACGCGCAGCGGCAAGCGTGGGGGTGAAAGAATTTTCCGCCGGGCCGCCCCAAGGAAAATTAGCCCCCTCGGGGGGCAGCGCAGCACGCGCAGCGGCAAGCGTGGGGGTCATATCCTTCCCAGCGCCTGCACCTTCCAGGCCAGCCAGAGCTTGCGCAGCGGGGTCAGGCTGATGCGCTGGTGCAGTACCTGGAACTTCTCGTGCTCAATCTCGGTGAGCAATGTGCGGTAGATGCTGGCCATCATCAGGCCGGGCTTTTGGCTGCGCCGGTCGGCTGCGGGCAGCAGCGCCAGCGCTTCGTCGTACAAGCCCTGGGCGCGGCGTGCCTGGAATTGCATCAGGGCGGTGAAGCGTTCCGAATAGACACCCTTCAAGACCTCGTGCGCCTTGACTTCGAACAGCTGCATCTCGCTCATGGGCAGGTAGATGCGCCCGCGCCGCGCGTCTTCGCCGACGTCGCGGATGATGTTGGTGAGTTGCAGCGCCAGACCGAGCTTGTGCGCGTACAAGGTGGTCGCGGCCTGGGTCTGGCCAAAGATGTTGGCCGCCACTTCGCCCACCACGCCGGCCACCAGATGGCAGTAGCGCTGCAGGCCGGGGTAGTCCAGGTAGCGCGTCTGGTTCAGGTCCATCTGGCAGCCTTCAATCACGGCCTGCAGGTGCGATTCTTCGATTTTGTAGTCGGCGGCGATCGGCATCAGCGCCAGCAGCACCGGGTGGCTCGGTTTGCCGGCAAAGGCCTGTGCCACCTCGGCCTGCCACCAGGCCAGCTTGGACGCTGCCACGCCGGGGTCCACGGCGTCATCGACCACGTCATCGATTTCGCGGCAAAACGCATAGAACGCCGTGATGGCCGCGCGCCGCTGTGCCGGCAGAAACATGAACGCGTAATAGAAACTGCTGCCCGAAGCGGCGGTCTTTTGCTGAACGTATTCTTGTGGCGTCATGGAGGGCTGTTGTGACAACATGGGCCGTCATTGCGAGGAGCGCAGCGACGCGGCAATCCATTGTATGGGGCCACCGTCATGGATCGCCACGCTTCGCTCGCGATGACGAATTCAAAGGGCATGGCGCTCGCGATGACGAACATACATCAACGCATGCGCCAGGCGCGCCAGAGCAGCAGGGGTGCATCTATCGCGTTCAGGCGCACGCGCTGACGCCAGCTTTGGTGTTCGATGCGCTCGATCTTGTCGAGGATGCGCAGGCCCCCTTGCACCACCAGGCGCAACTCCCAGCCGGCGCGACCGGGGATGCGCAGCGCCAGCGGCGCGCCCTGGCGCATCATTCGCCTGGCCTGCTTGACATAGGTCGCCACCATCCGCGCCGCAGCCGAGGATGGCTGATCGTTCAGCAGATCACGCTCTTGCACCGCGTGCTGCTGCATCGCCTGCAGGCTCGGGTAGCAGCGGCCCCGGCGCATGTCTGGCCCGAGGTCCTGCCAGAAGTTGATCAGTTGCAGCGCGCTGCAGATCTGGTCGCTTTGCGCCAGTGAGGTCGTGTCATCGATGCCGTACAGGTGCAGCAGCAGCCGGCCCACCGGATTGGCCGAGCGCGTGCAGTAGTCCAGCAGTTCCGCATCTGCCTGGTAGCGCTCACCGCTGGCGCTGTAGCGCACGTCTTGCGCA
>CAITXW010000226.1 GCA_903896425.1 uncultured beta proteobacterium
ATGTTGACCGTGAAGAAAGCATTGGGCTTGCGTTCCAGCAGCGCCTGGTGGCGGACAATAAACTGCGCCACCTGCGGCTGGTGCTTGCCGTAGCGGATGCTGGCGCCGATGACGATCGTGTCAAACGCGGACAAATCGAGTGCGTCGGCCTGGGCGATTGGCACCACGGTGACGGCGTGCCCCTGCTGCACCATGACCTGGCGCAAACGCTCGCAGATGCGCGGCGTGTGGCCGTCGGTGGTTGAATAGACGACAAGAATATAGCTCATCGGGTGATCCTGATGACTCGTTTTTTAAACCACGCCGGCCTGTCGCAAGGCGGTTATTTGAGCCGCTTCCAGCCCCAATTCGGCGAGCACTTCATCGCTGTGCTGGCCCAGCGCCGGTGGCGCACGGCGCAGCACCGGCGGTGTTGCCAGCAGGCGCAGCGGACTGGCCACCGTGGAAACCGATGCTGTTGCATCGCCTGCGTTTGGCCCGCATGCGGCTGTCTGTGTAATCTTCAAACCACGGGCTTTGACCTGGGCATCGGCAAAGGCCTGCGCAATGTCGTTAATGGGTCCGCAAGGCACCGCTTTGTCCTCGAGCAGGGCGATCCACTCTGCTGTGCTGCGCTGGCAAATGACGGCTTGCAGTATTGCGGTCAGTTCTGCCCGGTTTTTGACGCGCAGGGCATTGTTGGTAAAGCGCGCATCGGTCGCCCACTCGGGGTGCTCGGCCGCTGCGCAGAAGCGGGCAAACTGGCCGTCATTGCCAATCGCCAGCAGCATGGCACCATCGGCCGTGGTGAAGTCCTGATACGGCACCAGGCTCGGGTGGCTGTTGCCCAGGCGTTGCGGCACTGCGCCGGTGTTCAGAAAACCCGCCCCCTGGTTGGCCAGCATAGCCATACCCACATCGAGCAGCGCCATGTCGATGTGCTGGCCCACGCTGCTGCGGTGGCGCACTTCCAGCGCTGCCAAAATCGCACTACAGGCATAGACACCGGTAAAGAGGTCAACCACTGCCACGCCGACACGCTGCGGACCGGCACCGGGAGTGCCGTCAGGGCGCCCGATGATGCTCATCAGGCCGCACGTTGCCTGCACCATCAGGTCGTAACCGGCGCGCTCGGCGTAGGGGCCATCCTGGCCGAAACCGGTGACCGAGCAGTAAATCAGGCGCGGATTGAGCGTTTTCAAACTCTCGTAGTCCAGCCCATATTGCTTCAAACCCCCGACCTTGAAGTTCTCCACCAGAATGTCGCTCTGCGCCGCCAGTTGGCGAATCAGCGCCTGCCCTTCAGGCTTGGCGATGTCGATGGTGATGGAGCGCTTGTTGCGGTTGCAGGTGCTGAAATAAGTGGCCTGATCGGTGTCCTGGCCCTGCGCGTCCTTGAAGAACGGCGGCCCCCAGTGACGCGTGTCGTCGCCGACCACCGGGCGCTCGACCTTGATCACATCCGCGCCCAGGTCCGCCAGCATCTGGGTACACCAGGGGCCGGCCAGCACGCGCGCCAGGTCAAGCACCTTGAGATGGTCGAGCGCGCCGGGTGCCGTGGTCTGAGCGTTTGTTGGGGCCATGGACTGCCGCGCTTCGCTCGCAGTGACGCTAATTCGCAAACGCCGCAATCCCGGTCTGCGCCCGGCCCAGAATCAGGGCATGGATGTCGTGCGTGCCTTCATAGGTGTTGACCACTTCGAGGTTCACCAGATGGCGCGCCACGCCAAACTCGTCGCTGATGCCGTTGCCGCCCATCATGTCGCGCGCCAAGCGGGCGATGTCGAGCGATTTGCCGCAACTGTTGCGTTTGATGATCGAGGTGATCTCAACCGAGGCCGTGCCTTCGTCCTTCATGCGGCCCAGGCGCAGACAGCCTTGCAAGCCCAGGGCAATTTCAGTTTGCATGTCAGCGAGTTTTTTCTG
>CAITXW010000227.1 GCA_903896425.1 uncultured beta proteobacterium
CGGACCAGTTCTCTGTGCCCCAGGTTGGCATCAAGGTCTGGGACGTTGCGCCGGAATTTGCCCAGGCTGAATTCGCCACCGGTGTAAGTGAGGACGCCCGTCTTTTCGCCTCATCGCTGACCGAGCCCTTCTGCGGCGTGAACACCGGGTTCGAAGCGGCGCGTTGGCTGCCCGATCCGCTCTCAGCCACCTCGCTGGCCCTGCTGCCGCTGCGCAAAGGGCCGCCGGGCAGTTCCGAGCCGGCTTTTGGACTGCTGGTGCTGGCATCGCCCGACGCACAGCGCTTCAATAGCGGTATGGGTACCGAATTTCTGGCGCGCATCGCCGAACTCGCCAGTGCGGCTTTGTCCCGACTCAGGTAATCAATTGGAAGCGCTTGTCGAGCGGTATCTGGCGCACGTACGCGTTGAAAAGCGCTTGGCGCAGCGCACGGTGGAACTTTATACGCTGGACCTGGAGAAGCTGACGGCGTACGCAGCCCAGGCCAATGTCGAACTGCTGGCAGTGCAAAACAGCCATATCCGTCGCTGGGTGGCGCAAATGCACAGCGGCGGGCGCAGCGGCCGCGGCATCGCTTTGATCCTCTCAGGTTGGCGTGGTTTTTACGTCTGGCTCGGGCGTCAGGGTTTGGTCGCCAGCAATCCGGTGCAGGATGTGCGCGCACCGAAGTCTGGCAAGCCGCTGCCCAAGGCCCTGAGCGTGGACCAGGCAGTGCAACTGGCGAGTTTTAGCAGCGAGGGCAGCAATCCCTGGCTCGAAGCGCGCGATGCCGCCATGGTTGAGTTGCTCTATGGCGCCGGTCTGCGCGTGGGCGAGTTGACAGGGCTGGATGCTGTTGCCAGCCCCGGCGCCCGCGGCTGGATTGATTTGCAAGCCGCTGAGGCGCACGTGCTGGGCAAGGGTTCCAAGCGCCGCAGCGTGCCGGTCGGCGCCAAGGCCCTGGAGGCGCTGCAGCACTGGTTGGTGTTGCGTGCGCAGGCTCCAGAGTCGGCGCGGCGTGCAACTTCGGACGCTTTGTTCATCGGGCGCAACGGTACGCGCTTGACGGCGCAGTCGATCTGGCAGCGCCTGCGCCAGCGCAGTCTGCAGGCCGGGCTGGAGGTGCCGGTGCACCCGCACATGCTGCGCCATTCGTTTGCCAGCCATGTGCTGCAGTCGAGCAGCGATTTGCGGGGTGTGCAGGAGTTGCTGGGACACGCCAGCATCACCACCACGCAGGTCTACACCCGGCTTGACTTCCAGCATCTGGCCAAAGCCTATGATGCAGCGCATCCGCGTGCCAAAATCAAGTAGTTGGGGAGCAGCTTCTCGATATTTTTGCTGCCAATTCGGCGAAACTCACGGTTATCAACATAAGAGGTGTTTTTCATGCGCAGTCAGGTAATGGTTTTTCTGGAAAAAGGGGTTGAATTTCATTTCCACGTCGAGGAGGGCCCGGCACTGGCGAGCGACGCCGCGCGCGCCTGGCTCGATGCGCAGTTCACCGCGCTGGAGTGCGAGCCGCTGCGCGCCAGTGGCAAGGTGCTGACGGCGGACAAGGTGCTGCGTGTGACGGAGGCCGCCGGCGCGAGCTGGTTCGAGAACGAAAAATGGGCTGCTGAGTATGTCAAGGCGGTTCACGGGGCACTCAAGAAGCCGATGATCAAGGTTGACGTTCCAGCGATGGCTGTCACCTACTAAGGCGGGTGTGCTGCGCGGGCGCAACGCCCGACGCGGCCGACAGGCCCCACAATCGGGCCATGAAAACGATTCGATTAAGAGCAGGCAAAGAGCGCTCGCTGCTGCGCCGCCATCCCTGGATTTTTGAGTCTGCCATTGCGCGCGGCACCGCCGATGCTGGCGAAACGGTGCGCGTCGAGTCTTTCGACGGCGCTTTTTTGGCCTGGGCCGCCTTCAGTCCGGTCTCCAAAATCCGGGCGCGGGCTTGGAGTTTTGACGAGACCCAGCGCATCGACGCCGCCTTCCTTGAAGCAACTTGCCGACGAGCGGTCAATGCCAGAAGCCGGTTTGACATCCAGAGCGATGCGATGCGGCTTGTGCACGGGGAATCCGATGGCCTGCCGGGATTGATTGTCGACCGTTACGGCGACACGCTGGTGGCGCAGTTCCTCTCCAGTGGCGTCGAGCGCTGGAAAGCGGTGCTGGTTGATGCCCTGCTGGCCGCTACGGGGCTGGATAAGCTCTATGAGCGCTCTGACGCCAGCGGCCGTGTGCGAGAGGGTCTGCCCGAAGTCAGCGGCTGGCTGCGCGGCGAAGGCCCGACCGATCTGGTTCTGCGTGAACACGACTGGCAGTTGGGTCTCAGCATTGCCAGCGGTCACAAGACCGGCTTTTACCTTGACCAGCGCGATAGCCGCCAGAAGTTCGCACAGACGACGCGCCGCCTGAAGTTCGAACGGGTGCTTAACTGCTATTGCTACACCGGCGGCTTTACCGTGGCCGCACTGAGCGCGGGTGCCGCGCATGTGACCTCCATCGACTCATCCGCCCCGGCGTTGGCACAGGCTGCTGTCAATGTCTCGTTAAACGGGTTCGACGCGAGCCGCACGACATTTCTGGATGCCGACGTCAATGCCTCGCTGCGTCAGTTCGATGCTCAGGGCCAGACTTTCGATGCCATCGTGCTTGATCCGCCCAAGTTCGCCCCGACCGTTGCGCACGCCGAGCGCGCCGCGCGTGCCTACAAGGACATCAACCGACTGGCGTTCAAGATTCTGGCGCCCGGTGGTGTCCTGTTCACCTATTCCTGCTCGGGCGGCATCAGCGCCGATCTGTTTCACAAAATTGTGGCTTCGGCCGGCATTGACGCCGGCGTTGACGGCTATATCGTCGAGCGCATGGGGGGTGCACCGGACCACCCGATGACGGTCAATTTCCCGGAAGGCGAGTACCTCAAAGGCTTGCAGGTCATGCGCAAATAGGCTTGACGCAATAGACCGCTAAACTCCCCTCCTTCACGATTTCCACAATCCTTCGAACATGACGACCAATCTCATTCCGGCAACGATTCTGACGGGCTTTCTCGGCTCGGGCAAAACCACGCTGCTCAAGCGCGTGCTGCAAGAGGCGCACGGGCAGAAGATTGCCGTGATCGAGAACGAGTTTGGCGAGGAAAACATCGACAGCGACATTCTGGTATCGGACACCCAGGAGCAAATCATCCAGATGAGCAATGGCTGCATCTGCTGCACCATCCGCGAGGATTTGCGCGCCACGCTGCGCGACCTGGCTGAGAAAAGGCGCAAGGGCGAACTCACATTTGACCGTGTCGTGATCGAAACCACCGGCGTGGCTGATCCAGGTCCGGTGGCGCAAACCTTCTTTATGGACGATGAAATTGCCGAGAGTTACCTGCTCGATTCGATCCTGACCTTGGTGGATGCCAAACACGCGCAGACGCAACTCGATGAACGCCAGGAGGCGCGACGCCAAGTTGGGTTTGCCGACCAGATTTTCATCAGCAAGGCCGATCTGGTGCCGTCTGATGAGGTGACGGAGCTACGGCACCGCCTGACGCACATGAACCCGCGTGCGCCGCAAAAGACTGTGCATTTTGGCGAAGTGGCGCTGAGTGAGGTGTTTGACCTGCGTGGCTTTAATCTCAATGCCAAACTTGACATTGATCCCGACTTTCTCAAGGAAGAGGAAGCCGATCACGCCCACCATGATCACGCGCCGGGCGAGCATTGCGATCATCCGTCGCATCAGCATGGTGCCGGTCATCATCATGCGCAGGACGACGACGTCAAGAGCTTTGTCTTCAAGTCAGAGCGCGCCTTTGACCCCGCAAAGCTGGAGGATTTTCTTGGCGCTGTTGTCAATATCTACGGCCCGCGCATGCTGCGCTACAAGGGTGTGCTGTCGATGAAGGGGGCCGAGCGCAAAGTGATTTTCCAGGGCGTGCACCAGTTGATGGGCAGTGATCTGGGTCCGGCCTGGGCTGCCGGTGAGCCGCGCAGCAGCAAGATGGTGTTCATTGGCATTGATTTGCCAAAGGATATTTTCATGCAGGGGTTGCAGCAGTGCCTGGTTTGATGAGAATCTGTGCCCGGACTGTATAAGCCATGTTTGTCTCGATTTTGCAACTGATGGGATTCCCGCTGACTAAACCTGTACACTCGCGCGCCAGCGATGTTCAGCGAGGTGGAGTAGAAAACTTCGGTCGCGAAGGGGTAAAGTTGGTTTCGCTGAATTCCACACAAACAAGCAAGAGCGGATCGAGTGGCGTTACGGATGCGCGGACAGATCCTGCGAGGAGACAAGAAGTGAAAGCAAAAACCGGGAAGATCAAAGTGGTCAACAAGAATGCCAAAAGCGCAGGCAAGGCGCCTGCCAAGCTCAAACCTGCTGTGAAAGCGCCTGCCAAAACCAAGGGTAAACCGGTGGTCAAGCCCAAACTGGTGACGAAAGCCGTCAGCAAGGCGATAACAAAGCCGGTTAGCAAGAAGCCGGCCGTGAAGAAGGTCGTTCCAGTGAAGGCTGCAACGACAAAGTCTGCCAAGCCGCCGGTCAAGGTGCAGGCCAAAGTTTCAGCAAAGAAAGCGGTGCTGGTCAAGGTCGCAAAGCCGGTTGCAAAAGTAGCGCCCAAGGCGCCCAAACCAACGCCCGTCAAAGTCGCCAAGGCGGCTGTCAAAGTCAAAGCAAAGGATTCAGTGAAAGCAACGATCGCCAAAGTTTCTTCAGCCCCCGTGGCTGTTCCAAAGGATAAACCGGTGCTGGCACCGGCTGCGCCGGGCAGTGCGCCGGTGCCGGCCCGGGCCGGGCGCCCCTCTTCACGGCTGGCGCAGTTGACGGTTCCGTCCATGGCGCAATCGGTTGCGTCAACCGCTGCCAAGGCCAGTTTTACGCAAACCGTTTCATCGCCGCTGATTGTTCCCCCTTTGGCATCGGCCATCAAGAAAGATCCGAAACTGGTGAACAACTGGAAATTGAAACCGGTTGAGCAATTGACAGATGCCGAAGTGATTGCCATGCCGGATGACGAGTACATGAACGAGACCCAGTTCGCGTTCTTCCGTCGCAAGCTGATCCAGCTCAAGAAGGACATTCTGAGCAATGCCGGCGAAACCACCGAGCATCTGCGCGAGGACACCGTTGTTGTGCCCGATCCAGCTGATCGCGCCACGATCGAGGAAGAGCACGCGTTGGAGTTGCGTACGCGCGACCGCGAGCGCAAGTTGCTCAAGAAGATCGAGCAGTCGATTGCCCGTATCGATTCGGGGGACTATGGCTATTGCGATGAAACCGGTGAACCCATTGGCGTCGGGCGCTTGTTGGCGCGGCCAACGGCAAACCTTTCGCTTGAGGCGCAACAACGACGCGAACTCAAGCAAAAAATGTTCGGGGATTGATGGCCGGTCTGCACGGCGTCTGCCCCCCGTTTTGAGATTTCATGGCGACGAAAGGCATCGGTTCCGGTTTGCTGTCAAAGGTGGCGAAGTTCGTTCGCCATCCGACCAAGGACTGGTCCGAGCTTGACCAGATCGGGGTCGAATCTGCACCCGATACCGAACAGGAAAAGGGCTATAGCAAGGAGGCGCTCAAGGAGATGATCGAGCGCAAGCGGCGAAACGATTTCGTGCGTGGACGCGAATTCGACCAGTTGCGAAAAATGCGCGCCAATATTCCGATCAACAATCCGGACCGCAACGACCGTCCTTCCTTCTTTTTGGCTAGTACCAATGCCTCCCATCTGGAGGAGCGGGCCAGCACGATCAAGAAGATTGATGACATCGAAGCCCAGATGTCCAAGCAGTGGTGGAAGGGCAAGCCGGGCGATCAGCCCCCGAAATCGAACGAGACACCTTCGGCGCAAGATCCGCAGCAGCAGACAACACTGCCAATGAATGCGCCGGGAGGCGAGTTTTCGCAGACCTTGCCGCCTCAATCCTTCGTCGGTTCCGAACTCGGGGACGCCCGCGCTTTTGCCGCAACGCAACCGATTGACAGGTGGGATGGGCGTGCGCCGGTGGCGGATACAGAGCCGCAGGAGATGATGAAATTCGGGAACATGGCCGGCTCACCGGCGGTTACTGGCGACAAGGAATTCTCGCTGTCAGGCCTGTTTTCAATCGATCTTGGTGACAGTCTGGTTGACCCCGACATGGAAGAGGCGGCTATTCGCTTTGCCAATGGTGAGGATGCACAAGCTGAAGCTGGTTTGCTCGCTGTTCTGCGCTCGGGCAAGGTGCGTGCGGAATCGGCCGAAGGCTGGGCCGCCGCCCTGTTTGACCTGTACCGTGCAACCGGGCAGGAAGACAGCTTCGCGCATTTCGGGATGGAATGCGCGCAGCGTTTTGGCCAGCCGGCGCCCGCCTGGTTCTCCACCCCCGCCCTGTTGCGTCGCCAAGCGCCTGCGGCTGACATCATCTGGCGCAGTCCCGCAGAACTTGATCTGACAGCGTTACAAGACTTGCAGGCTGTGTTGTCGGCGCGGCCCGCACCCTGGCATCTGGATTGGCGCACCTTGCGCACGATCGCGCCCTTGGCCGGCTCAAGCCTGGCCGACTTGTTCGGCCAGTGGTGTGTGCAGAGTGTGAGTTTGATTTTTTCTGGTGCTGAGCAACTGGAAAAAGTGCTCAAGTCGTGCACGCCAGCGGGCGACAGGCAGGTTGAGATGTTTTGGTGGCGGCTGCGTCTTGATGCCTTGCGCGTCATGTCCCTGCAGGACGAATTTGAACTGGCGGCGCTCGATTTTTGTGTCATCTACGAGCTCGCCCCGCCGCCCTGGCAGCAGGTGCGTTGCGCGTATGCGGTGGCCGCCACTGACCCATTGGGAACGCCAGCGGGTGACAGCAATGCCGCGCCACAGCTCAGCCTGGAAGGTGAAATTCGGGGCGATGCGACCGAGATGCTGAACCGGCTGCAGACCGCGCTGCCGGCGAGCGCGCTGATTGATATTTCCTGCGATCGTCTGATCCGTGTCGATTTTTCTGCGGCCGGCAGTATTTTGAACTGGGTGGTGGCGCGTGAGACGCAGGGTACCCAGATCCGCTTCCATGATGTGCCCTGTCTGGTGGCGGCGTTTTTCAACATCATCGGCATCAACGAACACGCCAGGGTCCTGTTGCGCAACAGTTGATCCGGCGGACCCAAGGTGGAGCAGACATGGAACAATTTCACGGTACCACCATCATCAGCGTGCGGCGTCAGACGCCGGCCGGTGTCACGGTGGCCATTGGCGGTGATGGCCAGGTAACCCTGGGCAATATCGTTGTCAAGGGCACGGCGCGCAAGGTACGCAAGCTTTACCACGGCAAGGTGCTGGCCGGTTTTGCCGGCGCTACGGCCGATGCCTTTACGCTGTTCGAGCGCTTCGAGGCCAAGCTGGAAAAGCATCAGGGACACCTGGTACGTGCCGCCATCGAACTCACCAAGGACTGGCGCACCGATCGCGTGTTGCGCCGGCTGGAGGCCATGCTGGCGGTGGCCGACACCGAGGCTTCGCTCATCATCACCGGCAACGGCGATGTGCTCGAACCCGAAAACGGC
>CAITXW010000228.1 GCA_903896425.1 uncultured beta proteobacterium
CGAGTGCATCACCCCGCTAGAGGATCCAACCCGCTAAACCCATCAGGGACCATTTAAGTCCGAATGTACGGTTGCAATCTCTCCGACTCGCCAACATTTGCAATGTGGCTTGCAAAACAAGGGGCGTCCATGTACGCAATGACAAATACCGTTTGTCATGCCGGACCTGATCCGGCATCCATGAATTGCGGGGGCTGAACCCCCGGATCAACTTACTTGCTGGCAGCCTTGGCGGGCGGCTTGGCGGCTTTGGAGGCGGCTGGCGCAGGCGCAGGTGCTGCCGGGGCCGGGGCTGGCAGACCGAGTTGCTTGCCAATGGCCGCTTCCAGCGTCTTCACTTTGGGTTCAACCGCGCCCCGGGTATCCGCGACCAGCTTGTCCATCAGCACGCGTTGCATGTCGCCGCCCATCTGCTGGAACTTGCGATTGACGGGTGACTCGATGATGCCAATCAACTGCTTGAGTTCGGCTTCGTTGAATTTTTCTTCCAGCAAGGTGCCAATGGTGGTCGGCGCAAGATCGACGGCGCGTTCGCGTACCAGCGGAACGGCCTGGTCCAGGTACTTCTTGACCTCGGCCTGAATCGCCTTTGCCACGGCCTCACGCTTTTCAGGCGGCACCCTGGTTTGCAGCGCCATGCCAGCCTGCTGCATCATCTGCATGGCGGGTTGTTCTGCCAGTGCTTGCGCCGACTGTTCGATGGCCGACTGCTGCAATTGCAGCACCTTGGTCACCAAGTCTTTCTTTGTCGCTGGCGCCAATGTCTGCACCGGAACCTGCGCCTGCACACTGGTTGCTAGCGCCAGCAAACTCACCAAAATCCATTTTTTCATTTCAAACTTTCTGTGGAAGAGACACATATTGCAGGCCGTCACGGTGGCCATCCGCGTGTCGATTATCGACGCTCAGCGCAGCACCAATCCGGGACCACCTGCGCCGGCGGCGATTTCACCAATCTCGGTGGCAGCGGCAAAACCGTGCTGCCGGAATATCGCCAGCACGGCCGGCACCGCTTCAGGGGTGCAAGAGACCAACAGGCCGCCGCTGGTCTGCGGGTCGCTCAGCAGCGCCTGGTCCAGCGCTGAAAAATCGGCCGGCAGTGCAACGTCCTTGCCATAAGCGGCCCAGTTCCGACCCGAAGCACCGGTGATCATGCCCTGCGCTACCAGCGCGCGCACGCCGTCGAGCAGGGGCACACGCGCCCAGTCAATACACACCGTGCAACGGGCACCGCGCGCCAGTTCCAGCGCGTGGCCGGCCAGGCCAAAGCCGGTCACGTCGGTCAGCGCGTGCACGCCGGGCAGCGCTGCCAGTTCCGGCCCTGGCGTGTTGAGCTGGGTTGTGACGGCAATCATCTGTGCGTAGCCGGCGGCGTCGAGCTTTTCCTTTTTCAGCGCGGCCGACAGAATGCCAACGCCCAAGGGTTTGCCCAGAATCAGCCGGTCGCCGGGCCGGGCATCGGCGTTGCGCTTGACGCGGTCCGGGTGCACCAGGCCCAACGCCACCAGACCGTAGATTGGCTCAACCGAGTCGATCGTGTGGCCACCGGCAATCGGAATGCCTGCAGCGCGGCAGACCGAGGCACCGCCTTCAAGAATCAGGGCAATGGTTTCCAGCGGCAGCACGCTGATCGGCATGCCCACCAGGGCCAGCGCCAGGATCGGCTTGCCGCCCATGGCGTAGACGTCGGAGATGGCGTTGGTGGCGGCAATGCGGCCAAAGTCGAAGGGGTCGTCCACGATCGGCATGAAGAAGTCGGTGGTGGCAATCAAGGCCTGCTCGTCATTGAGCCGGTAGACGGCCGCGTCATCCGAAGTCTCGATGCCGACCAGCAATTCCTTGGGAATCGGCATGGCACCGACCCCTTTCAGGATATCGGAGAGCACACCGGGGGCGATCTTGCAGCCGCAGCCGCCGCCGTGCGACAGGCTGGTCAGGCGCGGCGTGGGTTTGCTGCCAGCGCCTGATGGCGCACCGCTAGAAGTGTTGTTCATCTGTTTTCCCTCGAATTGGCCGCCATTATCTGGTCTGTTCGCTTTTACGCAAATTTACGGCAGGGCAACAATCCGTTCGATACGCGATTGAAAAAGACTGTCAAACTGATAGAAGATTCAAATTAGCACTCGAATCGATAGAGTGCTAATATAATCGCTGATATGGAAAAAGGAGGTCTGCATGGCTCATCACACTGACGTTTCGACGGGCGCGCTTGCGGTTGCGAATCCGTGGGCGATGGTACCTGCGCTGGGCAATCTGGACGCCTATATTTCGGCTGCCAACCGCCTGCCCATGCTCACACTGGAGCAGGAGCAGGAGTTTTCGCGCAAGTTCCGCCAGAACAACGATCTGGACGCAGCCGGCAAGCTCGTGCTATCGCACCTGCGCCTGGTGGTATCGGTCTCACGCCAATATCTGGGCTACGGCCTGCCGCATGGCGACCTGATCCAGGAAGGCAACGTCGGCCTGATGAAGGCGGTCAAGCGCTTCGACCCGGATCACGGCGTGCGCCTGGTGAGCTACGCGCTGCACTGGATCAAGGCCGAAATCCACGAATACATTCTGAAAAACTGGCGCATGGTCAAGGTCGCCACAACCAAGGCGCAGCGCAAGCTATTTTTCAACCTGCGCTCGATGAAACAGCGCTACAAATCCGACGATGCAGCGGCTGACGCTGGCACGCACCGCGACTCGCTCAACGAGGATCAGATCGACAGCATGGCGCGCGAGCTTAAAGTCAAGCGCGAAGAGGTCATCGAGATGGAAACCCGGCTCGCGGGTGGTGATGTGTTGCTCGATCCAAGCTCTGCCGACGGCGAGGACGAGGCCTTCGGCCCGATTGCCTACCTGACCGACAGCCGGCATGAACCCACCGCGATGATCGAAGCACATGAACGCGATGTGCTGGCCAGTGACGGCATCGCCAGCGCACTGGAAGCGCTGGACGCGCGCAGTCGGCGTATCGTCGAAGAGCGCTGGCTCAAGGTCAACGACGACAACTCGGGCGGCATGACGCTGCACGAGTTGGCAGCGGAGTACGGCGTCAGCGCCGAGCGCATCCGCCAGATTGAAGTCGCAGCCATGAAAAAAATGAAGAAGGCGCTGACGGAATTCGCCTGAACGACAGTGCCGCCTGCCACTGAGTCGACCGTGGTCAAAAACACTGACCGGCGTCGGCGAGGTCTGTCCTTTCAAACAGGCAGGATTTGACATGAAACACACGCTATTTCGGCGCACAGCGGTCTTCGCGGTGCTTGCAGCCTTCGCAGCCACCGCCATGGCGCAGAACAAAGCCACGACAACTCCGGCGGCCGATTGGCCCACCAAGACGGTGCGCATCATCGTCGGCTTTCCGGCAGGCTCATCGCCCGACCTGACAGCGCGCACGCTGGCTGAACCCCTGGCGAAGGCATTGGGACAGACCGTGATCGTCGAAAACAAGGTCGGTGCCGGCGGCAATATCGCCGCCGACTATGTGGGCAAGGCGAACGACGACCACACCATCGGCCTGATGATCAACGGCAATATGACGATTGCCAAGCTGCTCAATCCAAAACTCAGTTACGACCCCTTGAAGGATCTGACACCGATCAGCCTGATTGGCGTATCGCCCCTGGTGCTGACGGCGCCGGTCGGCGCACCCGGCGCCACGGCGCAGGAGTTCCTGGCCGCGGCGCGCACGGCTGGCGACAAGTGGAGCTATGGCACGCCAGGTGTTGGCACGGTTGGCCATATCGGCATGGAATGGCTCAAGAGCAAGGCCGGCATCAACCCGGTACACGTGCCCTACCCCGGTTATCCGCAGGTGGCCAATGGCATGCTGGGCGGCCAACTGCAATTGGCGATGCTGCCACCGGCTCTGGCCATGGCGCAGATCAAGGCCGGCAAGCTGCGCGCCATCGGCGTAACTTCCAGTGGCCGCAGCACCCTGGTGCCCGAACTGCCCAGCATGAGCGAAGCCGGCGTGCCGGGCTTCAGCCTGGAGATCTGGAACGCCATCGCAGCACCGAAGTCGCTGCCCAAACCGGTGGCGCAAAAACTCTCAGCTTTGTTCAGCGAGATCGCACGCTCACCGGAGATGCGTCAAAAGCTGTTTCAGCAGGGCTGGCAAGTGGTAGGCACTTCCGCCGAGGGCCTGGCCAACCGCGTCAAGCTCGATACCGCCCTGCTCGGCGGCGTGATCACAACCCAGGGCATCAAGGCCGAATAGCGGCCTGTAGCGCGTCGAACCGGGCCAGCAAAAATGCCAGACGCGAAGTCTGCAGGGATTCAATTCCCAGCCCATCGATATCTGCGCTGAAGTCCTGCGCCATCTCGGCCAGGTCCACGGCGCCAGCGCGCTCGACACTGCCCCGAAACGCCTGCAAAACGCGCAACACCTCGCTGCGCGCACCCAGGTTGTTGGGGCGCGCCGTCCATTGCCGCAAAGCGCCACCGAGTTGCGTCAGCAAAGTCTGTGCTTCCTCTGAAAACTGGGGCCCACGCTGCGCCGCAATGGCCCCCAGCGCAGCCAGCAAGCTCGGGTCTGGCGGCTTCAAAAAGCCCGCAGCAAATTGGTGTAGCAGACGGCGGATGACTTCGGCCGCCTCCAAAAAAACCTGGGCCTGCTCCGCGCTGCCCTGCTGCTGCGACTGCGCCTGGCGCAACGCCCGCTCCAACGCGCTGGCCATGTCGGTCAGGGCAACAAAACCCACGCCAGCCGAAGCCCGCGCCAGCGACTGCGCCAATTCGATACAACTCTGTGGCAAAGAGCGATGCAACTCCAGGCTCCATTCGCCCAGTTCCGTGATGAGGCGACGCGACCACTCGTCGGCCTCGTTCAAATACAGGTTGTAGCGGGGCAGCGCAATACGCAGGCTGCCAATCACCCGAATCTGCTCGTCCTGCATCGGGTCCGACAGTTCGGCCGGTGCGGGCGCAGGCGGCACAGCTTGGGCGCAACAGGCCAGCAGATCGTGCATCAGTTGCTCGGCAACGACGGTCTCGCCGCGCGAAAGCGTGCGCTGCTGCAGGAGAATCTTCGAGAGCGTGCGCTTGGCGTGCAGATCCCAGACGCAAAGCCCCAGACTCAGGGCTTCAAAAAAAGTCGCGCTGAGGTTCCAGAATATCCGCGCTTGCAGCACGCTCTGGGCGCCAGCAAAACCCAGACTGATGTCGCGCAGCGCGCTGGCGGCAGCGGGCTCACCCGAGCGCATCAGGCGCAGCGCGGCCTGGTCAAAATCAGCTTGTGTTGGCGCAGCGTTTGCTTGCATGAATTTTCGCGCGCGGCCAGCGGACGGTTAGATCTGCACCATTTCAAAGTCTTCCTTGCGCCCGCCGCACTCGGGACAAGTCCAGTTGACGGGCACGGCGCTCCAGGGCGTGCCGGGGGCGATGCCATGGTCGGGGTCGCCAGTCGCTTCGTCATAGATCCAGCCACAGATCAGACACATCCAGGTTTTACTCTCACTCACTGCTTAAAGTGCCTTCCAATAGAATGCCATCATTGAATCAAGACCCTGCTTGTGGCTCACGCCCGACAAGGCCACAGCCAACGACATTCTGCCCTAAGAAATATGACACAAACCCCTGATCGCAACCTGGCCCTGTTCGAGCG
>CAITXW010000229.1 GCA_903896425.1 uncultured beta proteobacterium
CTTTATCGTGGGTCAACGCCTTCGGCTGACTTTTATTCTTTCCTGCTTGGTAAGTCATAGACAGCAAAAAGCCCCGCCAATTGACTGGCGGGGCTTTTTGACTTTAGTCAAGCAAAGGGGGCTAAATCCGCCAGTTGGAATCTGGCGCCAATTGCAGACCTCAACTACACAATTCGGGTAACGTCAATTAACTTTTGCACGCATTTGCCGCAACACATGTTCCAGTAATCACCCATGGTACAGTGGACGCGCCAGCGGCCAAGGTTGCGGGCGGTGTGAGGATGATTGTGTATGCGCCAGCAGCGGCTGTTCCAGTTCCAATAATTACCCCAGTAGTTCCTGTAATTGCAACTGATGCAACATTTGAGTCAGCAACCGGCGCAGTCGCTCCTATTCTGGCATAAGTGTCACACGTAGTGATATCATTATTCGTTTGATAGCAGATATCAACAGCTGCTTTGACCGCTTGAGTTGCAGCAATTACGCCAGCAAAGTGCGCCTTCTTTGTGTAATCCTGATACGCCGGCAAAGCAACCGCCGCCAGAATACCAATAATCGCAACGACGATCATCAACTCGATCAGGGTGAAACCCTTTTGTACTTTTTGCATAGAACGCTTCATGAATAACTCCTAAGGAAAAAATGAAAAATAACAACGTAGCCAGAACGGTACATTTTCATTCAGCAGATTCCATGCCAGCCTTAAAAAAGACCAAATCAGGAGCCATTTTGTCAATTTTCGGGAGTTGAACTCATAAATCATGTTTTTTTGGCTCGCATGACACAGCTTTTCAGTGTGTCGCCAGTTCAAGCAAAGAGCTTTTTGGTGTGTCACAGCTGGTTGACTCGGGAAGTTCAAATCCAAGATCAAACGATAACGGATCGTTGTATCATTAAAAGATGGATGCCACCAACGTAAGCGTAAACGCAACCGCCATCAGCCTTGATTCGGTATGCGCCATAACCGAAATGAGTAAAAGTACCTGCTGGCGGCGCATCGCCAAAGGCGACTTTACTCGTGTCGCGGATGACGCGCGTGGACGCGCAATGATCCTATGGTCAGATGTGGAGCGGCAAATCTGCATACCCATAGGGGCCGAAGAAAAACACTTAATTTTGCAGGCCGATGCGGGCACTGCAGATGCTCAGGACGAAATCGGGCAACTCTTTTTAGGATCAGAAAAATACAAAGCGGCCCTCTATTGGTTTCAGCAAGCAGCCCAGCAGAACAACCCCGATGCCATGCAATGGCTTGGGCACTGTTATGGTAAAGGTGCGGGTGTGCCAAAGGATGAACACCTGAGCTTGATGTGGGTAGCCAAGGCTGCAGCACTGGGCCATGTGATTGCTCAAGGTCAGATGAAGAGACTTATAGATCGTGCAGCATAGTTGTCACACAGGGTCTGAAACTTGACCTTACGCCGCTGGTGACAACGGACGCCGGTTTATGTCGCAGCACATCATGTCGGCGATCCGGCAGGCATTTCGGCAAATTGGCTGACCGCTTGGTGTCTTTTGCTGGCATACCGCATCAGGCTGTTCACGCACCGCGGTGTCGTGTAACACGACACCTCAACCACTTGCTGACATCATCGAGGCGTTTGCCCTCTGCATCGCTTGCTGCGCCTTCGCCACCTTCTGTCTTGCGCGTTCACGCTTTTCGTTCTGTGCGATCTTCGCCTGCTGATCTTGGATTGACTTTAGGCGCAGTTGACCTGAGTCAAGTGTTTTGGTTCCAAAACTTTCGCTGAGGGTCAGCGACATCACGCTGCCCTCGCCATAGATCGCTGTCAGCAGTTGTCGTGCCTGCGCGATGCCCTCAGCGTGTATTGCCGTTTTCAGCACCCACGCCGAGCTTGCCGTTTTCGCTCTGACTGTGGCGTAGAAGAGGGGAAGTGAGTTGGTGATTTCGTTAATTTTCATCAACTATTTATCAGCTCGATCACTTAGCGAACCGTGCCTTGACTGCTTCGGCGGCACCAGAAACCTGAGCATCAAGTTCGCCAGTTTCGACAGCCACCTTCAAGGTTTCCAAGACGCTGATCAAATGCGTCCCGTCATTGACCTCGATTGAGTTCTTGCCTTTGGCGATATCGATCACCTTCGATCCATAGCGCAACTGCACAACTACTTTTCCGCTGTCTGCCGTGAAGAACCAAGGACGGACCTTCTTCGCGACTTCAATTTGTCGCACTTCGCCTGTTTCGCTATTCTTGATATTACGCGTCCGTATGGGGGCGTATGTCGTTCCATCTTTCAATGCTTTGGCAAGTTGAATTTGATCATTCAATTTGATGCTC
>CAITXW010000230.1 GCA_903896425.1 uncultured beta proteobacterium
GCTCTTGCGCCTCGCTGCCGACGCGTACCAGCGAGCCCACGCGCACGCCGAGCAGGCGCAGGCGTTGCGTCAGAGGTACGCGTTTCAGGCACAGGCCGGCAGCGTGGCGGATGGCTTGTGCGTCGCCGGTGCAGGCCTCGATCGTCAGGTCGCGCGTGACGCACTTGAAGTCGTCGTAGCGCAGCTTGATGCCAATGGTCTTGCCAACGTAGCCCTTGCGCGCCAGGTCATCGGCCACCTGCTGGCACAGGCGGCTGAAGATGGCGCCGAGCTCGGCCTTGTCGCGCACGGCGTGCAGGTCGCGCTCGAAGGTGGTTTCGCGGCTGATCGACACCGGCTCGCTTTCCATCACGAGCGCTCGGCTGTCGCGCCCCTGCGCGGCATCAAACAGCCAGGCGCCGGTTTTCTGGCCGAAGTGGTCGATCAACCAGTCCACCTCCTTTTGCGCCAGTTCGCCGATGGTGCTGATGCCCAGGGTGCGCAGTTTTTCGTCGGCTTTGGGGCCGATGCCGTTGATCTTGCGACAGGCCAGCGGCCAGATTTTTTCCTGCAGGTCTTCTTCAAAAACGATGGAGATGCCCTTGGGCTTGTTGAACTCGCTGGCCATCTTGGCCAGCAACTTGTTCGGCGCCACGCCGATCGAGCAGGTCAGACCCGTCTGGTCAAAGATGGTTTTCTGGATCAGGCGCGCCAGCACGCGTCCACCCTCACGTTGGCCGCCGGGGACATCGGTGAAATCGATGAACACCTCGTCCACGCCGCGGTCTTCCATCAGCGGCGCGATGTCGGTGATGATGGCCTTGAAGGCGCGCGAGTAACGGCGGATTTCGGGGAAATCCACCGGCAGCAGGATCGCCTGCGGACACAGGCGCGCCGCTTTCATCAGGCCCATGGCCGAGCCGATGCCGAACTGGCGTGCGGCGTAGGTGGCGGTGGTGATGACGCCGCGCCCGACGTAGTCTTTGATGCGGGGAAACTCGTCCAGCGGGATGCGGTGCAGGGGACGCTCGGTCTGATCCGGGTCGGTGGTCGTGTCCACCGCGCGCCGGCCGCCGCCAATCACCACCGGCAAGCCTTTCAATTGCGGATAGCGCAGCAGCTCGACCGAGGCGTAAAACGCGTCCATGTCGAGGTGGGCGATGCGGCGTATCTTTTCGGCCATGGGCTGAGGATAACGTGCGCTGCATTTGGTCGGGTACTGCGTCAGGTCAAAGTAAGGGTTCGCAAAAAACGTTATGCTGCACTGCAATAGTTGCTACTTTGACCGGAACCCGAATGGACAAGCACTTCCTGACCCCGCTTTTCTCACCCAGTTCGATCATCGTGTTTGCCGGCGAGGCCGACAAACCAGAGTCGCTAACGCCCCAGGCCCGTGCCCTGCACGAGGCCTTGCGCGCGCAGCGCTACACCGGCAGCCTGACCTTTATCGACGTGCATGCCAGCGGCACATTGGCCGATCTGGCCCATGCCCAGGCCGATCTGGCGCTGATTGCCTTGCCACCCGACGAGATTGCCGGCGCGCTGGAACTGGCCGCTCGCATCAAGTGCCGCGCTGCGCTGGTGATTGCCAGCGGTATCGACGCAGCACAGGCCGCTGAACTCCACCAGATTGCGCGGCGCGAGGGCATCCACCTGCTGGGTCCGAACTGCCTGGGTTTCCAGCGCCCCCTGCTGCAACTCAATGCCAGCGTGGCCGGGCCGCTGGCGGCGGCTGGCCAACTGGCGCTGGTGTCGCAATCGGGTGCGCTGACGGCCTCGATCCTGGACTGGGGGCAAAAGAACGGCGTCGGTTTCTCGACCGTTGTTTCGCTCGGCCCCAATACCCCGGTGGACATGGCGCAAGTGCTTGATTTTCTGGCGGCCGACCCGCACACCCACAGCATCGTGGTCTACCTCGAAGGCATACGCAACGCGCGGCGCTTCATGAGTGCGCTGCGCGCTGCCGCCAATGCCAAGCCCGTGGTCGTACTCAAGGGCGGGCGCAAGCCCGACGGCAACCGCGCGGCGCTGACACATTCCGGCACCATTGTCGGCAGCGACGACGTTTTTGACGCTGCCTTGCGCCGCGCCGGCGCGGTGCGGGTGCGCTCCTTTGTGGCGCTGTTCTCGGCGGCAAAATGCCTGTCCTCGCGCTACCGCGCGGTGGGGCGGCGCCTGGCCATCGTTACCAACGGTGGTGGCCCGGGTGTGTTGGCGGCAGACTGGATCAGTGAAATCAATCTGCAACTGGGTGTTTTGACCGAAGCGGAGGCGCTCGCGCTCAAGTCTGAGTTGCCCAAGCTCGCTTCGCTGTGCGATCTGATCGATGTGTCGGAGGAGGCCGGCCCCGAGCACTTCAAGATCACAATCGCGGCCGCCGCCAAGTCGCGCCAGATCGACGGCGTGCTGGCGATTTGTTCGCCCAAGATCGGTACCGACAGCGCCAGCATTGCCCATGCGCTGGTGGAGTCAAACAAGCAGATCGGCAAACCCCTGTTTACCTGCCTGATGGGTGACGCCAGCGTGGGCGAAGCCCGGCGCATTCTCAACGACGCAGCGATCCCGACCTTTCGCACGCCCGAGGCGGCTGTCGGCGCCTACGGCAATATCGCCTCCTACTACCGCAACCAGCAGTTGCTGCAACAAACGCCACCACCGATTTCTGATCTGGCCAAGCCCGACATCGAGGGTGCGCGCATGCTGGTTGAGAGCGTGCTAGCCGAGCGACGCAAGGTGCTGACCGAAATGGAATCCAAAGCGCTGCTGGCGGCGTTCCACATTCCGGTGACCAAGACGATTCTGGCGCGCAACGTCAATGAAGCCATCATGATCGCCACGCAACTCGGATTCCCGGTGGCGCTGAAGATCGACTCGCCCGACATCACCCACAAATCCGATGTGATGGGTGTCGCGCTCAACGTGGTCAACGCCGTCGGCGTGCGCGACACCTTCATCGAAATGACGCAGCGCGTGGCGCGCCTGCTGCCCGACGCGCGCATCAACGGCGTCACGGTGCAGAACATGTCGAGCCAGAAGCGTGGACGCGAGATTTACATCGGCCTGGTGACGGACGATCCCTTCGGCCCGGTGATCGTGTTTGGCGCTGGCGGCACCATGATCGAACTGATGAACGACCGCGCCATGGAGTTGCCGCCGCTGAACCAGTTTCTGGCACGCCGTCTGATCGACCGCTCGCGCGTGGCCGAGACCCTGGGTGAATGGCGCGGCGCCACACCCGTCAACATGGAAGCGCTGGAGCAGGTGCTGCTGCGGGTGTCGGAAATGGTCTGCGAACTGCCGCAACTGCGCGAGATGGACATCAACCCCATCATCGTCGACGAGTCCGGCGCCCTGGCGGTCGATGCCCGCATCGTGGTCGAGAATGCGGCGCCCTCGGCGCGCAACTACAGTCACCTGGCGATCCTGCCCTACCCATCGCAGTACGAGCAGACCTGGCCGCTGCGCGGCGGGGGCGAATACACGGTGCGACCGGTTCATCCGGACGATGCCAGCATGCTGCAGGATTTTGTGCGCGATCTCTCGCCCGAGAGCCGCTACTTCCGCTTTGTCTCGAGTATGCAGGAGCTGCCCGCCACCATGCTGGCGCGCTTCACGCTGATCGACTACGACCGTGAGATGGCGCTGGTGGCGGTGCAGCGCGAGCGCAGCATTGGCGCTGACGGTGAAGTGATCGAAACATCGCGCATGCTGGGTGTGTCGCGCTACATCACCAACCCCGACCGCAGCACCTGTGAGTTCTCGCTGGTGGTGGCCGACGACCTCAAGGGCAAGGGCCTGGGCTCACGCCTGATGCTCTCGATCATGGAGTTCGCCCGCGAGAAGGGTCTGACCGAGATCGAAGGCCTGGTGCTGGCCAATAACCCGACCATGCTCAAACTCATGCGCAGCCTGGGCTTTCACATCAAGCCCTTCCCGGAAGACGCCGACTTCAAACTGGTGACGCAGGCGTTGTAGCGGGCGTCATCAGCGCGTTCCCGCGTTCGTCGTTGCGACGCGTAGCCCGTATGAAGCGCAGCGTAATACGGGTTTTGGTCAGGCTGCGGCGTCCCCGTATTGCGCCTTCGGCTCCATACGGGCTACTGACTACAGGCGCTGCAAATCAAGCCGGGTAGTGCCCCGGCAGCAGGATGGACTTGTCGATGGTGTTGATGTCGGTGCGCCCGCACAGGGCCATGGTGGTGTCGAGTTCTTTGTGGATGATCTGCAGCGACTTGGTCACGCCGGCCTGGCCCATGGCGCCCAGGCCGTAGATGTAGGAGCGCCCGATGTAGACGCCTTGTGCGCCCAGGGCGCGGGCCTTTAGCACGTCCTGCCCGCTGCGCACGCCGCCGTCCATGTGCACCTCGATCTGTTTGCCCACCGCGTCCACGATCGGGGGCAGGGCGCAGATGCTGGACTGCGCACCGTCGAGCTGGCGCCCGCCGTGGTTCGAGACGATCAGCGCATCAGCGCCGGCGCTCACTGCCAGGCGCGCGTCTTCCACGTCCTGAATGCCCTTGAGGATCAGCTTGCCGCCCCAGCGCTTCTTGATCCACTCCACGTCGTTCCAGTCCAGCGTCGGGTCAAACTGGCTGGCGGTCCATTGCGACAGCGAACCCATGTCCTCGATGCCTTTGACATGGCCGATGATGTTGCGAAAGCCTCGCCGTTTCGTGCCCAGCATGCCAAGGCCCCAGCGCGGCTTGGTCATCATGTTCAGGATGTTGGCCAGCGTCATCTTGGGCGGCGCGCTCAGGCCGTTTTTGAGGTCTTTGTGGCGCTGGCGCCAGTGGGCCTGACCGGCATGCAGCACGCCGATGGTGAAATTCTGGCAGCGCGCGCGGCCAAGGAATTTGGCGTGCCGTTCACGCTCTCGACCATGAGCATCTGCTCGCTCGAAGACGTGGCCGAAGAA
>CAITXW010000231.1 GCA_903896425.1 uncultured beta proteobacterium
ATCAGCGATGGCAGTGTGCTGGCGCAGGGTACGCCCGCCGAGATCGTCAACGACGCCGAGGTGCGTCGCGTGTACCTCGGTGAACACTTCAAAATGTGAGCATGCTTGCCTGCACACTGTGTGATGCCATGCTGCCGCAAGCCCGTTATGGCGTGCGCCCTTCGCGTCATTGCGAGCGAAGCGCGGCAATCCATGCCCCCGGACTTCCTGGATTGCCACGTCGCTGCGCGCCTCGCAATGACGAAATGATCGAAGCGGCTCGATGAAGCAAGGTCTCTCGCTTCGCGTCTCCCAGCACCTGGCATTGACGCCGCAGTTGCAGCAATCGATCCGGTTGTTGCAGCTCTCCACGCTTGAGCTGAGCCAGGAAGTGGGCCAGATGCTGGACGAAAACCCGTTCCTGGAATTGAACGCGGATGAGGCGCCGCGCGAGGAATTTGGTTTGGGGCAGGCTGACACACCGGTTGCCCGCGATGTGATCGAAGGCGAATTCGCCGCCGGCGCCGGCAATGATTTCGCCACATCAGCCAGTACGGCTGTCGACAACGATGCCGACGCAACGCCGCTCTCGGCTGACGACGGCCAGAGCTGGGATGGCGATGGCACGGTCGAACTCTCGCCCGATGACAGCGAGTGGGGTGGCGATGCCAAGCCCAGCGGCAACAATCTCAATGACAACGAGGACACCGATGCCGGTGAGCTCGCGCGTGGACAGGAGTCGCTGCAAAGCTATCTGCACACCCAGGCGCTGGCCCTGCGCCTGAGCGAGGAGGATCGCGCTGCGCTGCGCTTTCTGATCGAGTCGCTCAACGACGATGGTTACCTGGAAGACCCACTGACCGAGTTGGCCCGGGGTCTGGCCGGCAGCGATGCGGAACAGGTGGACGAACTGGTGCACCACTTCACGGTTGCCCTGTTTCTGCTGCAAAGCCTGGAGCCCGCTGGTGTTGGTGCACGCGATCTGGCGGAGTGTCTGACCTTGCAACTCAAGGTCCTGCTGGCCAAGCGTGAGGCCGAACCGGGTGTGATTGCGCCACTGACCGCGGTGCGAGTTGCGCTGCGCATCTGCCAGCAGCCGATGGATTTGCTGGCTCGGCGCGACATCAAGCGCCTGGTGCAGTTGTGCAGCGCGACAGACGTTGCGGTGCGGGAAGCGATTGCCTTGATCGGGCAGCTTGAGCCCAAGCCGGGCCGGCGTTTCGTGGATGTCGAGCGCAACATCGTGGTGCCCGATGTGCTGGTGGTCAAAATTGGCAATGGTCAGCGGACACGCTTTCAGGTGCGGCTCAACCCTGACGTGATGCCGCGCTTGCGCGTGCACGACATCTACGCCAACGCCCTGCGTCAGCACAAGGGCGGCGGCAATGATGCTGCCAGCTATGCCGCGTTGCAGCAGCGCTTGCAGGAGGCGCGCTGGTTCATCAAGAATATCCAGCAGCGCTTCGACACCATCCTGCGTGTGAGTACCGCCATCGTTGAGCGCCAGAAAAGTTTTTTCACGCATGGTGAGCTGGCGATGCGCCCGCTGGTGCTGCGCGAGATTGCTGACGAACTCGGGCTGCATGAGTCCACCATCAGCCGTGTCACCACCGCCAAGTACATGGCAACGCCGTTTGGCACTTTCGAGCTCAAGTATTTCTTTGGCTCGGGCCTGGGCACCGACTCGGGAGGCAATGCATCGAGCACGGCGGTGCGCGCGCTGATCAAGCAGTTCATCGCCGCCGAAGATCTGAAGAAGCCGCTCAGCGACAACCAGCTATCCGAGATGCTCAAGGAGCAGGGCATCGACTGCGCCCGGCGCACCGTAGCCAAATACCGCGAAGGCCTGCGCATTGCGACGGCCTCGCTCCGCAAGGCCCTATGAATCAAATTCAACTTTTTCTGCCCTGCGCCGCTGGCGTTGAGGACTACCTGGCACCTGAGGTGCAGCGCATCACGGGGCTGAGCGGCGCAGAGGTGCAAAAGCAGCGCGGCGGTGTCGCCGTGCGCGCATCCTGGCGCGACGCCATGCTGCTCAATTTGCACAGCCGCTTGGCGCAGCGCGTGCTGATCCTGCTCTCGCATACCGGCTACCGCAACGAGCAGGACCTGTACCGCGCCGCCAGCGAGGTGGCGTGGGAAATCTGGTTCACACCGCGTGAATCGATGAAGGTAGAAGTGACGGCGCAGCACAGCCCGCTGACCAGCCTGAACTTTGCCGCGCTCAAAATCAAGGACGCGGTCTGTGACCGCTTCCGTGTCAAGGCCAATGGCGTGCGCCCTGATGTCAACACCCAGTGGCCTGATGTGCGCATCTACACGCACCTGAGCACCGACATGTGTTCGCTCTACATCGACACCTCGGGCGAGCCGCTGTTCAAGCGTGGCTGGCGCGAAGACAAGGGCGAGGCGCCGCTCAAAGAAACGCTGGCTGCCGCCATGCTTGCCGCCAGCGGCTGGGCCGACGGTGATGGCGACTTGTTGCCACTCTACGACCCTTGCTGCGGCAGCGGCACGATTGCCATCGAGGCGGCGCAGATCGCCTGCAACATCGCGCCGGGTTCGCTGCGTCGATTTGCCTTCGAGAAATACCTGCCGTTCCAGCGCCATGTCTGGGACGCCATCAAGCAGCAGGCGCAGGACGCCGAACTCGAACTGGCGCCGGGGCAGCCGCCGATTATTTTTGGCAGCGATGTTGCGCACCGCATGGTTGACTTTGCCCAGCGCAACGCGCAGCGCGCCGGTGTGGCTGACGTCATCGAGTTTCGCGGGGGTGACGCCCTGCAACGCCTGCCGCCCTGTGAGACACCGGGTGTCATGCTGCTCAATCCGCCTTATGGCGAGCGTATCGAGGTTGCCGGTGTCGCCGGTGCCAACCGAGGAGGCCGGGAAGAAGCGCAAGTGGAAGACGGCGG
>CAITXW010000232.1 GCA_903896425.1 uncultured beta proteobacterium
CTCATGCGGTGTGGCCTTGAGCAGGGCCTCAGCATGCGCCACCGTGATGGTGTTGCTGGCAATCATCAGTTCAACCGCCTCCACCTGACGCGCAGCCTTCATATTGCGCAGCACCCGCGTCATGTCAGGCGTGAACTGCTTGTCTTGCAACAAGGCAATGGCTTCCGGGCAAATGACCAAGTCAAGGCGCAGGCGATGCGTGTGTCAGCTTCTTCACGCAATCCAGCCGTCATTGAGGTGCGTAAATCGTTTGGGTTTATGCCGGTTGATATTCAGGGCGTAGTGATCCATTGGCCGTCGCTGTAGGCACGCGCATGGAACTGCGGGGCTACCATGGCATCACTGCGGGAGAAGATGCCATGATCCGACAGCGGTTGGCGCAATTTGGTTCACACCCAGGGTAGACCGAATCGGTGGGAGCGTCTGAACCTTGGTTGCGGCGTTGGTAGAGTTTTCCAATGTTGCATTCGACGCTTGCGATGAATCGACCGTCGGGTGGAAAGTCGGGTGTCGTTTTCACGGCGACAACATACCATTGTCCAGCTCATTCAGCATTTTGTCCGCAATATCCCACGGCAGCCTACTTCCATGGAGCCGCATGCGCTGATATGCACCCCGCGCCACATTGACACTGATCTTTCCCGTCCTCACCATCTCATTGATGAGCCAAAGTGTGCCGCGCACCTCAACGTCTTCAGTATCGGCGGCAAATTTCAAGTCTTTATCACCAGTCAGAAGGGGGCAATCTTCCTTGGCCGCGAGAACCAACGCAAACAAATCGTTGCGACTGGGTCGCGGATATTGGGCAGCCAATTTGGCCACTCGCATGACCAGCGTTTCATCAAGTTCTCTGGCTGTGAGTCCCATTTCGAGCAGATAGCCATGTCGTTCTTCCAACTCCTCATAGAAAAGGATGTCAGGAACAACGAATTGAAAGTCGAGACTGAACATGGGGGCGATGAGCCCGCCAATCTCGATATCAATCAGGATGTTGGCATCACTGATGAGCAGCAGCATCGCCGCCCTCCAGAGCACGAATCGTCTGGAAAGAAGTCAGCGATATCTTCATGAGCTCCGCAGCTTTCGACTCTCCGATGTAGTCCTCGGCCAGTGCGTGAAAAACCATTTGTTCAAAGATATGCGTTTTCTCGGTCGGGTATCGTTTTCCTGGCTCGATGAGGTGCCACCCTTTTATTCGAAACAACTTCGCCTGCTCGTCTCGCCACGCGGGCGAAACAATCCCTAGATCGCGCGCCCGGTAAAGAATGCCAGCCATGCTCAAGCCAAATTCCTCCTTCAGCAGCGCCAGCTCCTTGGGTTCGATGTAACTGCGGTGGGCACCGAGTTCCTGCTCGACGGACTTTCGAGGAATCAGAAAAGCCCCGGCAAACCGGTTGCAGGCAATTTCCTCGTCAATTTCGGTTGCCAGTCGGCCTGACAACATCAGATGACCGAGTTCATGGGCAAGCGTGAAGCGCTGGCGGTCACCGGGCCAGTTACTCCCGACGACGATGATGGGCATTTGATTGACAGTGGCGGCCAAGCCATCGAACTTTGGGTCCGAGTTGGCATCGATCATGAAGACGCGGACGCCATGGGTCTCCAGGACATCAATCAGATCCGGAATCGGGTCATAGCCTAGGTCCCAAGCTTTACGAACTACCTCGACGGCGCGTTCAATCTGGGCCAGGTCGGTGATCTCAGCAGGTAATTCACGAACTGGAGCGAATGGCACGACAGGAGGCTTGGGGAACAAGTTTTCCAGCTCGATCCGGCGCTCAATCTGATCAATAACCTCGTGCTCGATCGCCTCCAGGCGTTTCTTGGGCAGTGAACTGCGCTTGCGGTATTCAATTCGGTCCAGTACGATGGTTTCCGGACGGAAAAAATACTCGGTGCGCACATTGAGCGACCGAGCCAGCTTAAGCAGTGTGGTTGAGGTCGGCGCCGATTGTTCGTCCTCGTATTTTTTGATGGAGGCGTGGGTGAGTCCGACCTTTGCGCCCAGATCACGCAGCGACAATCCAGCCGCCTTTCGAGCTCGGTGCAGTCGTTGACCGATCATGACAACATCTCCTTTGACAGTTTACATTTGTATGTAGTATAGTACGTTTTGTAAACCGCAGTCTAGGCTCATCTGCGATTTCCGGACTCTTTTTTTGACGGGGTCCGCCTTCCTTGGGGGCCGATGGAGCATCGACATGTCAACAAAACATTTTCCTACGGGCCTGGACGGCCGCATGCAAGACCAGAACGGTGAGATTCGTCAGAAGCGCAGTGATACGAAGGTGGAGACCCTGCGCAAGACCTACGGCGATGAATTCGCCAAGGGCTATCGGTCTGACGCCCACCTGGGGACTGTACTCAAACGCGAGGGCGTGGACAGTCTGGATCAATTGCTGAAGAAGTAGTTGCCCTAATATCAAACCGACGGGATAGCTGGCACTCGCGAGTTGGTTGCCCATCAAAACCACATTCTGATTTATGACACGACTGCCGATCTGGTGCGCGTCTTGCGGGTGATCCACGCTGCAAGGCAATGGCCACAGGTGCCTGAGCGCGATCGTTCGTGAATGTGAGATTGAACTGGTGCGCGTTCAGTTTAGCCTGTCCGGCGTAGACTGGCAGTGTTAAGGCACAAGGGCACCGGTTTGCTCAGGATGTTGAGCAGGATCATGGAGCGGCTCTCGGCATCGGTGGTTTGGTAAATCGCCTCAAGCCCAGCAAACGGGCCATCGGCGACCGTGACTATTTCGCCAGCCGAGAACAATGGTTGCGTATGGCTCCCTTGTTCACGCGTGCGGATCAGGTCAATCAGTTGGCCATCCACCCTGGCAGGCTGACCGCCAAACCGAACCAACTGGTTAACACCCAGGGTAGACCGAATCGGAGACCAGCTTTGACCGGAGCCACTGGTGTCAAGCCGAATGAACAAGTAGCGCGGAAACATGGGCTCGGCCACCAGTGCCGTTTTGCGCTGACGGATTTTTTGCAACTTGAGCATCGGCATGTAGCATTCGAAACCTTGGCGTGACAGGTTAGTCATGGCCAGTGCTTCCTGACGCGGCTTGGTGTGGATGAGGTACCAGGACAGGGCGTACGGGTGTTGCGTTGGGGTTGTGGAGGAGGGCGCTGGCATGGGCGGCGCCAGCGGGGTAGGTTCGGTGTCGCTGGAATCATTGATCAGGGGCTCCGTTGGCTGCGTTGTTTCGACGTTGACGGTCGGCAAGCGATGGATGTTTGACGGTGACGCGATGGCCTGGTCGGGCGCTGAAGGCGTGATCGGGAGAGGCTGCGGCGAGCTGCCATCAGTGATCGGCGGCGACATCACCGCCTTGGCAATGGCGCGAATCAATGGCAAAGGTCGCTCTGCTGCCAGCACTTGTTCCAGAATGGCCAAAACCTCACGCTGCTCAAACGCTCGAATGTCTTCAAGCCGGTAGCCCACCACAAACCCTTTCTGCACGATCGGCAGACCATCGTCCGTGCAGCGCAACCCGTGCAGCGCGCTGGTTGTCAAACCAAGCCGGTCCGCAGCTTGCTGGGTGGTGAGGAGGGCGGGTGCTGTGGGGTGTTGATCATTGAACATGACGGAGCCATGTTGGCTTCGAAATGCGAGATCTAGCAAGTCAATTCTGGAAAATGGCGTGAGGAAGTCGCTCTTGGGCGACTGACGAGTTGCGTGACCGGTAGGGGAAGAAACGATCGGAAGACCATATGATCAGTTTCAATTTCAGTATTTGTTGACCCACGCCGATTGTGGTGGCAAAATGACTCATTAACAAGTCGTAAATACTATTGTGACTTGTTTATGAGTCTATATATGCCAAAACTATTGAATCGTCCTTGCTCGCAATACAGCCATGACGCGCTGGCGCTGCTCGGGCAGCTCATCCGTGAAGGCCGTCTGTCGAAAGCGCTCACCACAAGCGATCTTGCGGTGCGGGCGGGGATTTCTCGGGCTCTTCTGCAACGCATCGAACGAGGTGACCCCGGCTGCACGATCGGCGCTGTATTTGAGACGGCGGCGATCTGCGGCGTGTCGCTGTTTGAGTCAGACGAGCGCTCCCTGGCTGCGCACCTTGCTCGTCATAGCGAAAAGCTGGCTTTACTCCCGAAGTCGGTCAGAACTTCAAAGAAGGGAGTGAAGGATGACTTCTGACACCTCCTATTCAGAAGCCTATGTCTGGATTTGGTTGCCCGACGCCGAAACACCGGTTGTGGCGGGTTTGCTATCGCGCCTCGGTAATTCGCTAGTCTTCAACTATGGGCGCAGCTATTTGGCACGCTCTGACGCAATCCCCCTCTACGCGCCGGAGCTGCCACTGCAAGCAGGTGCCATACCTCTTCTGCCTGGACTAGGCATGCCGAGCTGCATTCGCGATGCGTCCCCCGACGCTTGGGGGCGGCGTGTGCTGATCAACCGCAAGCTTGGGATGAAGGGTGGTGCTGCGAATATTGAACTCGATGAGTTGACCTACCTGCTGGAATCAGGCTCCGACAGGATCGGCGCGCTCGATTTCCAGATTTCACCAACGCAATACGTGCCGCGTCTGGGGAAGAATGCTTCGTTGGAAGAATTGTTGACTGCAGCTGACAAGGTCCAGCACGGCGTGCCGCTTTCCCCTGAACTGGATCAGGCGCTGCAACATGGCACCTCACTCGGCGGGGCACGCCCCAAGGTCCTGATGGAGGACGGTGACGGTAAATTCATTGCCAAGTTTTCGAGCAGCAATGACCTCTATAACGTCGTCAAGGCAGAGTTCATCGCCATGCGTCTGGCTGCGCTGGTAGGACTTGATGCGGCCCCGGTGCGTCTCACATCGGCGCTTGGCAAAGACGTGCTGCTGATCGAACGCTTCGATCGGATCCGGCATAACGCTCACTGGCGGCGTCGGGCTATGGTCTCTGCACTCACCCTGTTGGAGCTCGATGAGATGATGGCTGCCTATGCCAGCTACGAGAAGCTGGCCGAGATCATCCGTCATCGTTTTGTCGACGTCAAGGCGACTTTGCGGGAGCTGTTTGGCCGCATCGTTTTCAACGTCCTGTGCGGTAACACAGATGATCACGCCCGCAATCATGCATCTTTCTGGGACGGTCAGCGCTTGGCTTTGACACCCGCTTACGATATCTGTCCCCAGGCTCATGTGGGCCAGGAGGCTTCGCAGGCGATGCTGATCCACGCAGGTAATCGGCGCAGCCAGCTTGCTTCCTGCATAACGGCGGCACAAATCTTTCTACTCAGCGACGAAGAGGCGATCGCCATCGTGAATCATCAAGTCCAAGTAATAGATCGGGAGTGGGTCACTGTATGCGACGACGCAGGCCTGACGGCGATTGACCGCAACTACTTTTGGCGGCGGCAGTTCCTTAACCCTTTCGCCTTCTATGACGCGCCAGAAGGTGTTCATACCCCAGAAAACTAGCTTGCTTTTCACAATGCAAAACAGACATTCTCCACAAACAGGTGACAAACACCCGAAACCTTCCTCGTCTGTTCTTCCCGCTATCAAATTTGCAGTCGCGTATTCAATGCTGATGTCCGGAATTCTGTAGCTTTTTGGTGCACCATCTCGGCGGTACTCGTGTGCAGACAGTCGTTTTCAAACTGAAGAATATCCTCGACCCGGTAAATTACCTGGCCGCCGATTTTTGTTCTGACGTCAACCTTCATCCCCAAGTTCATCACTCTGTTCATATTCCTGGCGCCGCTGTGCCGCAAAGGCTTTGAAGGCGCTGATCAAGGCACTCTTTGACGAGTGTGGCACATACACCGGTTGCATAGGCGCGCGTCGGTAGCTAGTGGCCTTGAGGTCCGGATCTGTCAGTTCCTGATGATCCAGCGGTGTATCAGCCAACGCCAGTACCGCCCAGCCATTGATCAGTTCACCTTGCAGGTTTGGTGTGGTCCATTCGGTCAGGAATTTGTGCGTAGCCCACTCTGAACACGAACTGCTGGCTATCCAGTTCAAGAAGCGCAAAAGCTCGACATCAAACTCCGGAATGAATTGTTCTGTCGGGTAGGCATCGCGGTGGGGTGTGGTGTTGGTGGCAAAAGACCTGAGCTCCAGCAGTCGTCCTTGTTTAAGCCGGGAGTCGAGTTCGCTTTCTGACCAGCCGGTGTGTTCCATGACCAGGGCGCGGTCCCAATACCGGGCACGGTCCTGCAATTCCTGGGCATGCGCTTGGTTGTGCCCATATTCAGCGTCGGGGCAGAACATTCGGGGCAAGCCGTAGGTCAAATCTTCGGCATGATTTTCATCTTCCAATTCGTTGCTGGCTTGCCGAAGTTCTTCCGCCGCGACCTGCGTTTCCTGCGGCCCACCGTGAAAAGAGAAGTCGTTGGTGATAGCGCCGATCATTTCATGCAGCGTGATGGCTGGGGGTTCCTGGTCAGTGCCCAACGGGACGTTTACCGTCAATCGGTCCTTTCGGCGCTTGCCGATGATGACCAGTGACATCACGCCACCCCCGATATGCAACGGCAGGTCGATGCAGCGATCAAAGCTGAAGCTGACCGAGTAGTCGATGTGGCTTCCCGCCTTGTAATTGACCCCCCAGAGTTCGGTGTCTTGTGTGAAAGGAACGGAGCGGCCACTCAGATGCCAATAGCTTGAGGTTTCTTTGATGGTAAGGGTGGGCGTTTTTCCGTCCTCCTGGCGGGAGTCACCGTCGTCGGTCAGATTCAGGTACCGTGTTGGAGAGGGCGCATGGGGATCCTGCGCCGCTGCAATCGTCGCCAACAACCCGTTTGGCAGTCGGACTTCCTGGTGCTGCGACAGCACCAGAGCTTGCATGGCTGGCTCCTGCGGATCTGCATGTTCGTCTTTGGTGAGTACCACTTCGCCCGATCGCAACCCCTCATACCGTGCCACATAGTCATGCGCCCAGTTGTGCGTGTAGATTTCCTTCAGAGACTCGTTGGCCTTGAGCAATTCGAAGATCGAGGACAAGCGCGTGCCGGCTTGGATGAGCACAGTGTCGTCAAGCCGGTGGTGTGCCTTGTCCGTAATGTCGATGGCTTCTTCGCGAATACCTTCCGGAGTCTCGACCCGGCGGCGGGCCAAGAGGCGACCTTCGGGAGTCAGTACAAGTGAGGGGTGCATAAATATTGCGGCATTTTAGACATATCAGGTTTGTGTTGAAGCTCTGCTATGAACGCGCTGTTTGCAAAAGAAGTCAAGAGATTTCAAGAATTGCCGAAGACCAATCTTTGCTATCGGCATTGGGAAAGCAATTCAATTTCGGTCGGCGATGCACTTCATTGGGCAATCTCGGCAAGCGTTGTTATTCGGGCCTGAGCCGTGTTTTTTTGTTCAGTCCACGCGAGGGGTAGGAATGATTCTGCGTCCTGCTCGCTGACGATTTCATACCAGCGCTTGGCTGGTTCGGAAGGTTTTTCAGGGCTCGCGGCGGCTTCCCCGGCCGCTGCGGCTACGCCACCCTTCACGCTGTTGGCCATCTCCCATTGCAGGATCGCCGGTAGCGAAAAGCGAAGATTCCCAACCAGCATCAGGTGCGGCACATACTTGCGGTTACGTTCGGCCTGATCACGGAAGAAATGGATTGGCAGCGATGCTGCTTTGGCGATTTCCTTGGCCGTGAGGTAATGGCCTGCAGTCTCGGCGCCGAGGTCCTGATCCGCATCCGGCGTGACTGGCTTGAACTCTCTGTTGATACCAAGCAGTGTCATCAAGTGCTGCGCGCTGCGGTGCTCGAATTCGAGGATGTCGGCTTCGTGGTAGCGAACATGGCAAAACAGCTTATGCCAGAGCGGCCCTTCGCCATTTAGGCGCCAGCGTTGTAGTGTCTTGAGACTAAGCTGCCATCGATCGGCCAAGTGCTTTTCGGTCATGACGGGGTAGTGCATCGTTTTCTCCTGAACAGATGACCCCATGGCAAAGCCAGCAGAGCGTAATGACCTTGTCATTGGTTGGTTTATAAATCTATTTGGGGAACTGGTCGTTTTCATCATGAAATGTGATCAAAACCGGTATCGATGAACATCGGCCAACTCAGTCACTCATTGCTTTGACGCGACGTCGACGGCCGTGCCATTTTTTAAACGGACTGATGCGGCCCGTGCCTGACTTAACAGTTGACCCCACTCGCCGGGCGGGTGGCCACTGTCGAGCATCTTGCGGAAAACCCGGTACGCATCGTCACCGCTTTCATAGGCACGCTTGGTGTCCTCGTCGTTTACCCAGGCAAAGACGATCACCTTGCTCTGGGCGTGGTAACGAAAGAAGAGCCTGTACTGTTGAAAGAACTTGGCGCGAAACCAATGCTTATGGTCTTCGCCGAGCGTGTTGCCTTGGCGGTACTCGGTCCGTGACGGATCCTGCGGAATTATCTCGAATGCCAGTTTGGCGATAGCAGCCAAGCGTTTTGTAGCATTCTTCTTGACAAACCCAACTGGGTCTTTTCGCTTGTGAGCTTCAACTTGCCGGGCTAACTCCTCAAACTGATCGAGGAACAAAGGATGGGCGAAGATTGTCCAGCCATTGACGACCATCGGATCCGGTTGGGCTTTGCTCATTCATCTTCTGCCGACAGAGGGGCATTGAGATCGATTTCTGAATCGCCCACCAGGGACTGGATGCGATGGGCCAAGCTGGCATCGATGGATCGAAGCCGCTCAGGATGAGTGGCAATGTCATGGGCCAGGAAGTTCAAAAAGTGTCCCATGACGGGGTCCTCGACCTCGGTTTGAAGAGCACGTGTCAGAACGACATCGCCATCTGGACGAATCGTAAAACGGATCTTGTCGCGCTTACCCAGCCTGAGTGCCCGGCGGACGCTCTCTGGTACCGTGGTTTGATAGCGTTCGGTGAGTGTGGATTCAGCTTCAAGAATGGCGACCATAGCGTTCCCTCTCTTTGGTGATCGGGGTAAATAGTAATGCGTTTGCATTACCATGTCAACGTGAATGCGCTACTTAGTCAATTTGTAGACTTGGTCCGCAGACACGGTACAAACACCCGAATCATTTCGCACCTGCATCCATGAAGATAGACGGCGTGCGTCAAATGTACTAACATAACGCCATCGAGCTAACAAATTAGGGGCAAATAATGACCGCTGCCACACTTTCACCCAACACCACCACGGCCCGTTCCGCTAGGTTAGGGCTGCGCGCCACTACCGAGCAAGAGGCGGTGCTGCGCCGCGCTGCGCAGGTAGCACATAAATCGCTCACGGATTACATCCTCGATAGCGCCTGCCTGGCTGCTGAGCAGACCTTGCTGGATCAGCGTTTGTTTATGGTCACTGGCAGTCAGTACCAGGCCTTGCTGGATTTGCTTGACCGACCTGCACAGGAAAACGAAGGGCTGGCTCGGCTGTTTTCTCGTCCCGCTCCCTGGGATAAAAAGTGAGCTTGAGCGGTCCAGAGCCCCTGGCCTCTGGTCATAAGCTTGAAGACTTTGATTGCGGCAAACCATCGCTTAACGATTGGTTGCTGCACCACGCCCGTCAAGCGCAAGCCAGTGGGTCCGCCAAGACCTTTGTTGTGGCCGATGATGATCGGGTCGCTGGCTACTTCAGCCTGACGGTCGGTCAAGTCGATATCTTGGATGCGCCGGAGCGTATTCGCAAAGGAATGGGCAACTACCCCTTGCCGGTTGTCATTTTGGCGCGACTGGCGGTTTGCACCCAAGATCAGGGGCGAGGGATTGGGTTTGGGCTATTGCAGGACGCCATCCGGCGCACGTTCCTGATTGCCGAGCAGGCTGGCATTCGAGCGATGCTGACACATCCTATCGACGAAGATGCAGCTCGTTTTTACACCCGATTTGGTTTTACTGCGTCGCCGCTGAGAGAGCGGCAACTCTTGCTGCTACTTAAAGACGCACGGCGGTGGGTCAAATAGGTTTCTCGACGCTGATTTAAATGCCGTTCGAGTAGCGGTAATGCCTAACATTTCACAATGCGAAACGGACATTGTCCGCAAACAGGGGGCAAATACCCGAAGCCTTTCTCACCTGTTGTGAGAGCGAGTTTGAACCCAGGTCCGCAGTCCACCACCATTACCCCTTGGTAAAGAGTCTCTCTTTACCTTTGAACAACCCCGTTGGGCCCCAAGCCTGGCGGGGTTTTTCACTTTTTCTTGCGGACTTGGTGTCCGATCGTCGACCCGGTTTTTGCCAGTTTCTGCTCTCTCTCGCCCTCTTTTCTCTACTTCATGCGAACGAGCAGAGTCAAAAGTCCGCATGATGACTCTCATATAAATCAAAGGGTTACGGAATTTTTGGGACAGGGAATTTTATTGAGCATTGGTCGGATAGCTCGTAATTCAATAAAGCCGAGACTATTCAAGTCTGCGAGATTGGCTATGTAATGGCGTTCATTCGTCCGATAGAACCCGACGGGCTAGACCACATGGTTCGCCGGACTGCGGTCGTCGGCGGGCGCCGACTGAGTGCCCATTGCGGGTGCTCCCGCTTGAGTAAAGCCGACACACGATA
>CAITXW010000233.1 GCA_903896425.1 uncultured beta proteobacterium
AGCAGGCGCTGCTGCCGCACGACGATGACATCCACCGCGTGCTCGATTACCGCAAGGTGCGCCAGATCATCATCAATGAATGCACGGCCGAGCATGTCAATCTGCTGGAAACGCTGATCGGCAAACTCGCGAATCGCCTGCTGCAACTGCCGGGTGTGCAGGGCGTGCGCGTCAAGATCGCCAAGCTGGAAATCTTCGACGACTGCGAAGTGGCGATCCGGGTCGAGACCGGGCAGTGGTGAGGCGCAAAACCTTGCCGACCCCCGGCAAGCAGGCTTCGGGTGCAGAACACCATTCTGTCGGCGCATGAGTTCGACCGACTACCGGGATGACATTGACGGCCTGCGCGCGCTGGCCGTCAGTGCGGTGGTTTTGCACCACGCCTTCCCGGCCCTGGCGCCGGGCGGCTTTGTCGGGGTCGATGTCTTCTTCGTGATCTCGGGTTACCTGATCAGCGCCATCCTGTTGCATGAACTGCGCAGCGGCACTTTCTCACTCAGCGGGTTTTACGCCCGGCGCATCCGAAGAATTTTTCCGGCGCTGACGCTGGTGCTGATCGGCTGCTATGCGTTCGGCTGGGTATCGCTCTATGCCGACGAATATGGAAAACTGGGGCGTCACATCGCCCACGGCGCTGGCTTTGTTTCCAATTTCGCGTTCTGGCAGGAAGGCGGCTACTTTGATCAGGCGGCGGAAACCAAGCCGCTGAACCATTTGTGGTCACTCGGCATTGAAGAGCAGTTTTATATCGCCTGGCCCCTGATCCTTTGGGCGACCTGGCAGGTCTGGCGCAAACCACTGGCGCTGGCCATGGCCATTCTGGCGGGCTCTTTCGTCTTCAACCTGTACCTGGCGCAGAGCGATACGATTGCCGACTTCTACTCGCCGCTGAGTCGCGTCTGGGAATTGCTGGTGGGGGCCGCGCTGTCCTTTGCCGGCAAGCCTGCATGGCAACGCAGGTTTGGCAACGCGCGCGTAAGGGAAATCTTCGGGCAGGCCGGCCCGGTTATGGGCTTTGTCCTGATCCTGTTTTCGATCTGGGCCTTCAAGAAGACCGACCCCTATCCCGGCTGGCGCGCGCTGTTGCCGACACTGGGCGCCGCGCTGATACTGGCAGGCGCCGACACGTGGTTTAACCGGGCGGTACTGTCCTGCAAACCGGCGCGCTGGATTGGCCTGATCAGCTATTCCCTTTATCTGTGGCATTGGCCGCTGCTGGCCTTTGCCCGGGTGGTCTCGCCAAAAATCAGCGATCTGGCGATCGTTGGCCTGGTCATCCTCGCCATCGCGCTGGCCTATCTGAGCTATATCCTGGTGGAGGTGCCGGTACGTCGCTGGAAACCCCTGAGCTTGCGGGTTGGTCTGCTGATCCTGCCGCTGGCGCTGACTGGCTTTGCCGGCTACAACGCCCATGCCCGGGACGGACTCGATTTCAGGGAAGTCAGCCTGACCTACTACCTGGCGAAGGCGCGTGCCTTTGCCCAGCAGGAAGGCACCAGCGATGCAGTGGCCAATCGGCCCGGTTATCAGGGCAATGCGGACCCGGACCCGACACGCGTCGCAGCGCAAGACCAGCAACTGCACATGCTGGTAAGCCTGATGCAATCTTCCGGAATATTTTTCAAGGATCTGCAAGCCGACCCCGAATCGGGACACAAGGTCCAGTCGCGAGAACTTGAAGGTCAGAACTGCCGGTCCACAGCACCGACAGCCTGCCTGCACAACGCCCTGCGTGGCGCGCGCATCGTCATCCTCGGGGACAGCCACGCCGGCAATTTGACCGGGGTTTTCGCCTACGCTTATCCTGCAATTGAGCTTATCCCCTTTTTCGATACCGGTTGCACGCCAATCAGTCGACGCTACACCGAGGAAAACAACCGCTGCGGCCAACTGATCAAGCGCGCTTTGAAATACGCAATGGAAAATCATCCGGATGCCGTCATCTTTGCCGCACGCTGGCCGCTCGATTTTGAGTTGATCGAAAAGGATCTGGCCGATTTTGGCCAATACACGCGCAAGCTGATCCTGGTTGGCCCTGGGCCTGAATTCCAACCCGATCCTAGCCACTTCCTGCTGCGCTTTGCTGGCGGCGATGCGGTTCAATACATCAACTCTTTCCTGTTGCCCGATCAATTTGACAAGAACCAGCGCATGAAGCGCTTCGCCGAGAAAGCCAGGGTCGGATTCATCGACCGGATTAACCTGTACTGCACACCGTCTTTCTGTCCGCTCACCAGTAACGGCCAAGACCTTTTGATCTACGACTCCAATCATCTGACGCGTTCGGGCACCGTCTACCTGGGGGACCTGCTGTCCGATGCCAAGGTGCTGGAGAGTCTGCTGGTGGCCAACAAGTAGGAGAAAATCGACACCCATGAAACACAAGGAAAACGCATGAGTGCCGTCTGGACTGAAGAGGAAGCGACGCTGATGGACACCGAAGCCAGACCGGAGCCAAAGATCGAGCGCGAAACGCACAAGCTCGAAAAGCGCCTGTGCCGGCAGGTCGGACAAGCCATCATGGACTTCAACATGATCGAGGAAGGCGACCGCGTGATGGTCTGTGTCTCGGGCGGCAAGGACAGCTATGGCCTGCTCGACAT
>CAITXW010000234.1 GCA_903896425.1 uncultured beta proteobacterium
ATCGGTCTGCGCCTGAAGTTCCTCAACGATGTCGGCCTGAACTACCTGAGCCTGGACCGCAGCGCCGAAACCTTGAGCGGCGGCGAATCGCAGCGCATCCGCCTGGCCTCGCAGATCGGCTCCGGGTTGACCGGCGTGATGTACGTACTCGACGAGCCCAGCATCGGCTTGCACCAGCGCGACAACGAGCGCCTGATCGACACCTTGAAGCACTTGCGCGACATCGGCAACAGCGTGCTGGTGGTGGAGCACGACGAAGACATGATCCACGCCGCCGACCACGTGATCGATATGGGCCCGGGCGCCGGCGTGCACGGCGGGCGCGTGATGGCGCAGGGCAGCTATGAAGACGTCAAAGCCAATCCCGATTCGCTCACCGGCAAGTACCTGGCCGGCGTTCTCAAGATCGCCGTACCAACGCATCGCACGGCCTGGTTGCCGGTCGTGACGCCGACTGCGCCCACAAAAAAGACCGTCTCCAAAACGCCACCGAGCAAGGCCGCGCTGGCCTGGGCCGAGCGCCACGCCGCGCACCTGGCAACCCAGGGCGAACTGCAGGCGATCCGCATCGTCAACGCCAGCGGCAACAACCTGCGCGGCGTCGATGTCGCGTTTCCGGTCGGCCTCTTCACCTGCGTCACCGGCGTTTCGGGTTCCGGCAAATCGACGCTGGTCAATGACACGCTGTACACCGCCGTGGCACGCCAGCTCTACCGCGCACACGATGAGCCGGCCGCGCATGAAGCAATCGAAGGCATCGAGCATTTCGACAAAGTCATCAACGTCGACCAGTCGCCCATTGGCCGCACGCCGCGCTCGAACCCGGCAACCTACACGGGCCTGTTCACGCCGATCCGCGAACTGATGGCCGAGGTGCCGGTGGCGCGTGAACGCGGCTACGGCGCCGGTCGCTTTTCCTTCAACGTTCCCGGTGGCCGCTGCGAAGCCTGCCAGGGCGACGGCATGGTGAAAGTGGAGATGCACTTCCTGCCCGACGTCTACGTGCCCTGCGACGTCTGCCAGGGCGCGCGCTACAACCGCGAAACACTGGAGGTTCTGTACAAAGGCAAGAACATCGCGCAGATCCTCGACCTCACGGTCGAAGCGGCGCACACCTTCTTCAAGGCCCAGCCGACGATTGCGCGCAAGCTGCACACGCTGCTCGATGTTGGCCTGTCCTACATCCGGCTCGGCCAGGCCGCGACCACGCTGTCTGGCGGCGAAGCGCAGCGCGTCAAGCTCGCGCTCGAACTCTCCAAGCGCGACACCGGGCGCACGCTCTACATCCTGGACGAGCCGACCACCGGCCTGCACTTCGCCGACATCGACCTGCTGCTCAGAGTGCTGCACCAGTTGCGCGACGCCGGCAACACCATCGTCGTGATTGAGCACAACCTGGACGTCATCAAGACCGCCGACTGGCTGATCGACATGGGCCCCGAAGGCGGCGCCGGCGGCGGTCAGGTGGTGGGCATCGGCACGCCCGAAGACATCGCCGCCAATCCGGCCAGCCACACCGGGCGCTACCTCAAGCGCCTGCTGCACGCGCCGGCAACGGATGCGTAGCCCGTATGAAGCGCAGCGCAATACGGGTTGGCAGCGTCGAGGTATCCCCGTATTACGCCTTCGTCTGCATACGGGCTACAAACTACGCTCCTCGCAATGACGCCGAATAGACTCACCGGCCGTGACCTTGCCGGCGCCCTGATCGTGGTGCTGGTCTGGGGTGTCAATTTTGTCGCGATGAAATTCGCGCTGCGCGACTTCACGCCGTTCCAGCTTGGTGCCGCGCGCTACGCCTTTGCCGCACTGCCGCTGGTGTTGTTGATCAAGCCGCCCAATGTGCCCTGGCGCTGGGTCGTGGGCTATGGCCTGCTGCAAGGTGTCGGCCAGTTCGGCATTTTGTTCGTCGCCTTGCAGGTTGGTATGACGGCAGCGCTGGCCTCGGTGCTGGTGCAGACGCAGGTGTTCTTCACCGCGCTGTTCGGCTTCGTGCTGCTACATGAACGCCCCAGCCGAGCCTTGCAACTGGGCTTGCTGCTGGCAGCGCTGGGTCTGTCCTGCTTTGCGCTCAACTACGTGAATCCGGCGGCCGGCACCGGCCATGGCACCACGCTACTCGGGTTTGTGCTGACACTGTGCTCGGCCACGATGTGGGCCATGTCAAGCATCGTGGCACGACGCATGCAAAGCATCAGCCACGACTATTCGCCAGTCGCCTTTGTCGTCTGGAGCAGCACGGCCGCGGTGCTGCCCTTTGTCGCCCTGTCCTGGTTCTTCGATCCCGAAATCGCGCGCACGCACTGGTTACAGGCGCCGCTGTCAAGCTGGCTGGCGGCGTCCTATCTGGGCTGGGGCGCAACCGTCGTCGGCTACGGTTTGTGGACCAGCCTGCTCAAACGCCACCCGGCCAATCGCGTCGCGCCCTTTGGCCTCGGTGTGCCGATCGTCGGTCTGGCCGCCGGCATGCTGATCCTGGGCGAAATCATCACGCCCTGGCAATGGGCCGGCATCGCGCTGCTGATCGCGGCGCTGGTGTGTGTGATGTTTGGTGGGCGGTTGCTCAAGCCAGCAGTCGCCAAATAGTCAGGCCGATTTGGCTGCTTCCAGAGAATCGCGTGTCTTGATCGCCTCGCGCCGCGCCGCTTGGGCGAAGTCTTCGCCGCTTGATGCATAGAGGATGGCGCGCGAGGAGCTGACGATGATGGGCGCGACAGTTTCACCGTTCACTGCGCGCCAGCCGGCCTTCACCGTGGCCACGGCGTCTCCGCCTTGGGCACCGACACCGGGAATCAGCAGCGGCAGCGTCGGCGCCACGGCGCGCACGCGTTCGATCTCGGCCGGGTAGGTGGCACCGACCACGAGCCCGAGCTGACCATTGAGGTTCCACGGCCCTTGCGCGAGGCGCGCAATGTGCTCGTACAGCAGCGGTTCG
>CAITXW010000235.1 GCA_903896425.1 uncultured beta proteobacterium
TGAAATCCTACAAATCCTGAGCCTGACCATGTTTGAAACATCCCCAATAAATCAACTACTTACACCACCCCCAGCCAATTCAGATTCTGATTTCGAGTCTCAACAGCTCGTTCTCCTCTGAAAAACGTTGGGACACTACTGGTGCGCCTTGTTTCTGCTTGGCAGTCAGGCCTTTGGCGCCGACAAGGCGCTTGACGTCACGCGGATTGATCGCGAAGCGGTTTCACTGACCGAATACTTTTCAGTTCTGGAGGATGCCAGCGCCACCTTGACCCTGGCGGATGTCACACAGCCTGCATTGGCCGCGCGCTTCAAGACCGGACAGGCGCCGGCCCATGCACTGGGGTTTTCCTATACCCAATCGGTGATCTGGCTGCGCCTGCATTTGAAAAATCCGGGTAGCCAGCCGCTCGAGCGCATGCTCGAAATTGGCTACACGCTACTGGCCACGGTCGATTTGTACCAGCCAGACGCAAAGGGGTACCGCCACGTTGAAGCCGGCTATACGCGCGCACTCTCGGCGCAGGCACACAGCAGCCGTTTCGTTGCCCTACCGATCCTGCTGCCAGCGGGTGCCGATCAGGAAATTTATCTGCGCGTGCAAACGCCCAACTCACTGAATATTCCGGCACGGCTGTGGTCCCTGGAGGCCTTTCATTCCTACCAGCCGGGCGACTACGCGCTGCAGGCGCTCTACTTTGGCATCGTGCTGGCGATCGGCATCTACAACCTGATGCTGTTCTTCACCCTGCGTGACACCAGCTACCTGCTCTACGTCATGTTTGCTGGCGCCATGGCCGTGGCTTTGGCGACCTTCACCGGTATGGGCAGTCAATTCATCTGGGGTGTGACACCGTACTGGACCAAGATCGGCGTCAACGTGCCAGCAGCGCTGGCCTCTGTCGCCATACTGCTGTTCACACGACGCATGCTGACAACCCAACAAGTGGTGCCGCGTCTCGATCAGGTGATGAAACTGTTCATTGGCGCCAACACGGGCTTCTTCTTTTTGTTGATCGGGTGGTTTTGGGAATTCAACCGTTATTTTGTCGCGATCAACCTGCTTACCTCACTGCTGATCCTGGGCACCGGCATTGTCTGCGCCTTGAAGCGGCAACGCAGCGCCTACTTTTTTGTTGCTGCCTTTTCGGTGCTGTTCCTGGCCAACGCCTTGTCACACCTGCGCAATTTCGGGATTTTGCCGACCAACTTCTTCACCACGGACAGCCTGCAAATCGGATCAACGCTTGAAATGCTGCTGCTGTCCCTGGTGCTGGCCGATCGCTTCAACGTGCTGCGCCGTGAAAAGATGTACGCGCAAACGCAGGCGCTACAGGTGCAGGGTGAAATGCTCGAAAAGCTCAAGGCGTCCGAACAATTGCTGGAAGCTCGCGTGGTGGAGCGCACGGCACAACTGCAGTCCCTCAACAACCAGCTCGAAGTCATCAGCACAACCGACGCGCTGACGGGTATTGCCAACCGCAGGCACTTCGACACGGTACTGGCCGCCGAGTGGAGCCGCGCCGTGCGCTTGGGCCAGTCCCTGGCGCTTGGCTTGATCGACCTGGACTGGTTCAAGAAGTACAACGACCACTATGGGCATCTGGCAGGCGACGAATGTCTGCGCCAGGTGGCGCGCGTGTTGGCGAAAAAACTGGGTCGTACCGGCGATCTGGTGGCCCGCTACGGCGGCGAAGAGTTTGTTTTCATTGCGCCGGTGACCGATGGTGAAAACGCACGTCGATTGGCGCAGCTTGTTTGCGAAGCCGTCCAGGCATTGGCTTTGCCGCACGAACTATCGGATTTTGGTTGCGTCACGCTCAGCATCGGTGTGGCAGCGTTCGTTCCGCGACGCACCGAAAGCCCTTACATGCTGGTCGGAAGGGCCGATGAAATGCTTTACCAGGCAAAAGCCCAGGGCCGCAATCGCGTCGTGGCGGACATGATGTACAGCGGCGACACGCAAGCAGACCCGCGTGAGCGCGCCTTCACGCCGCTGGTCTGGAAAGATGCTTTCCTCAGCGGCAACGACCTGATCGACAGACAGCACAAGCATTTGGTAAAAATGGCAAATGAGTTATTTGCTGCCATGCTCTCGGAGCGACCCGACGCCGATGCGGCCCTGATCGTGTCCAGCATCATGGCCGAGACCCGGCAACACTTTCAGGATGAGGAAGCGATATTGCGCCAGCTTGGGTTTGACAAAGTCGATCAGCATGCGGCCGAGCACGCGCAATTACTGGACCGGGCACAGCATTTGGCGGGTCGGTTTGAAGCCAAAGAATTAACCCTCGGCAGTTTGTTTCAGTTTCTGGCGCACGAAGTCGTCATCCGACACATCCTGGGCTCCGATCGCGCGTACTTTGAACTGATCGCCGCAGCCCAAGCGCTTCAAGAATCTGTGGATCGGTGACTGAGCGCTCGCGCGTTCAAGGACACTTGCTTGAACTGGGGGAAAGTTCGGTCATGCAAGTCCTGCAGTTCCAGCAAGGCTGCCGCCACATCGAGCGTGAAACCCATGCGTGAATGGCCACGGGTGTTGTACAGCAGGTCTTGCATCAGATCCGTGAAGTCCTGATGCCCCCAGAACAGTTTTATTTTTTCCCCGATAGGCGGGAATGCAGTCGCAATAATTTGATAGTTTTTTTGAAGAACACTCATGGTCGAGTCTCACGGTATCAGTGAACGCCATCAATCCTGCGTCGCCCGGCGCTGGACGCAGGCGGTGTAGGCGTCGCCATCGGGTGCGCGGCCGGCGCGCTGGCTCTCCCACAGCATCTGGCCCAGGCACTCCATCGCTTCGTGGTGCGCGTCGTGCAGGGAGTCGCGCCGGTGCGTCAGCAGTTCGACCGCCTGGCGGATGCCGCGCGGCTGGTCGATGCTGCACTGCTCGCTGATCGACAGGTGCATCGAGAGGTGCAAAAAGGGATTGGTCTTGCCGGCCTGCGTTTGCTGCATGGCTGCTAGCGCAGCGTCCACATCAGCCAGATCGGCGTGGTATTCGGGGTGCTCGGCTATCCACAGGCTGGCGATGGTTTCCAGCGCTTCGAGCGGCTGACCGGCTTGGGATTTGGCATAGACCGCGCAGAAATAACGCCGGACGTCGGCTTGTGACGGATTGAACATGGGGCCAGATTATCGTGCGTCTCGGCCGGCGCTGTGCTGACGCCAAAATAGACCCGCGGCGCGGCAACAGGCGGACGGCAGTTTGTCGCTTATCGGACAAGTGCGCGCTGCGGCTTTCGCTACAGTGGCGCCATGAAAATACTTCAAACCCTATCCGAGTTGGTCGATCTGGTCGGTCAGGAAGTCGTGGTCAGCGACTGGACCACCATCACGCAGGAGCAGGTCAACCTGTTTGCGCAGGCCACGGGCGATCATCAGTGGATTCACGTTGACGTCGAGAAGGCCAAGACGGGTCCGTTTGGCGGTCCGATTGCGCACGGCTACCTCACCCTGTCGCTGTTGCCGCAGTTCTTCCAGTCCTCGCTCAAGATCGAAGAAGCCCGCATGGGTGTCAATTACGGGTTGAACAAGGTGCGTTTCCCGGCGCCGGTGCCGGTCGGTAGCCGCCTGCGCGCCCGCATGAAACTGCTCAAGTACGAACCCATCGATCAGGGCGGCTTCCAGATGACCTGGGAATCCACCATCGAGCGCGAAGGCGGCGCCAAGCCGGTCTGCGTTGCCGAATCAATGGCGCGTTATTACCCGTAGGATATTCTGCAAATTTGTCATGGCGTAAAGCGAAGCTGTCATCGCGGACCACCCATTTGTCATCCCGCACCCGGAATTGTCATCCCGGACTTGATCCGGGATCCAGTGGCTTCTGAATCATGGATTGCGGGTCGTGGCCCGCAATGACAAATTTACAGTCCAAACTGGTTTTGTCGCCAGGCCTCGAACACCGTCACGGCAACGGCGTTGGACAGGTTGAGGCTGCGCTGGCCGGGCAGCATGGGCA
>CAITXW010000236.1 GCA_903896425.1 uncultured beta proteobacterium
ACCCGCACCAACCTGGAAGCCGCTGACGAAGTGGCACGCCAGATGCGCCTGCGCGATCTGGGCGGCCTGATCGTGATCGACTTTATCGACATGGAAGAAAGCCGCAACCGGCGCGACGTGGAAAACCGCCTGCGTGATGCGCTGCGGCAAGACCGCGCGCGCGTCCAGTTCGGCACCATCAGCAAATTTGGTCTGATGGAAATGAGCCGCCAGCGCCTGCGCCCGGCGCTCTCCGAAGGTGCTTCGATTCCGTGTCCGCGTTGCGGTGGCTCTGGCCATATCCGCGATACCGAATCGAGCGCGCTGCAAATCCTGCGCATCATCCAGGAAGAGTCACTCAAGGACAACACGGCCTCGGTGCTGTGCCAGGTTCCAGTCGAAGTGGCGTCCTTCCTGCTTAATGAGAAGCGTGCCGAAATCGCCAAGATCGAAATCAAACAGCGCATCAACGTGCTGATGGTTCCCAACAAGACATTGGAAACGCCGAACTACAAGTTGGAGCGCCTGAAGCACGACGACCCGCGCCTGGACAATGTCGAGCCGAGCTACAAGATGGCCGAAGAAGCGGAAGACGCAGTGGCCGTAACCCGGCGCTCGCAGGAACCCACCAACAAGCAAACGCCGGTCATCAAGGGCGTGCTGCCCGATGCACCAGCACCGGTGGCGGTGCCGAAACCCGAAGCCCCCAAGCCGGCGCCAGCGCACGCGCATGCCAAATCAACCCACGCCGCGCCCGCAAAAGCGGAAAAAGGTTTCTTCGGCTGGTTGAAGCAATTGTTTGCACCCACACCCGTAGCCGCGCCCGCGCCCAAGCCGCGCGACGAAGCCGGCAAGGACGACAAGCGTGAAGGCCGACCCGGGCGCGACGGCGCACGCCGTGGCGAACCGCGTGGCGAAGGTCGCCCGGAAGGTCGCGGCGACGGCCGTGGCGGCCGTGGCGAAGGTCGCGGTGGCCGTGGTGGCCGTGGACGCGGCGAGCGCGGCGGTCAAGGCCCACGCGAACGCCTGGATGCCGAAGGCAAACCCATGGCAGCCGAACTCGGCGCCAATGGCACACGCCCGGCACCCGACATGGCTGGCCAGGAAGCACCGCGTGGTGACCGACCACCGCGCACCGAACGTGGTGGCAACCGCGGTGAGCGCGGCCGTGGCGAGCGCAATGAACAAGGTGAACGTGCAGCCCCATCGGAGCGCGGTGAGCCCCGCGCCGACGGTCGTGGCGAACGCCGCCCCGATCGCAATCGCCGTCCTGACGAAGGCGCACGCCCCGAGGCAGACGCACAAGCCAACCTGCCGCTCGAAGGCGCAGCGGCAGCCGACGGTGCAAACAGTGGCGAACGCGAGCAAGGTGGCGCCGAATCAGCGGCCCCGCGCGCAGACGGTTCGCAGCCGCGCGAGCGCCGCCCACGTGGCCGCGACCGTGATCGTGGCCCACGCGGCGAACGCACAGAACGCAACGAGTCCAGTGAACGCAGCGAGCGCAGCGAATCCGGCGAACGTCAGGAACGCACGGACGTGCAGGAGCAGCCGCAAGCAGAGCAAGGCTCGGACGAGCCGCGCAAGTCCTACTTCGCGATGCCCGTCGAAGCAGCACCTGCACAGACCGATTTGACGCAGCCAGCGCCCGATGCACAGCCCGTGGTCAGCGTTAGCGCCGTAGCTGCACCGCTGCCGCAAACGGCTGTCGCAACGCCGGTCGCCGCGCCAATCGCGCCAGCACCGGTGCCGGCAGCGGCCGCCCCCGCCCCGACAGCCATGCCGGCGGTGCAAGCCTTTGCACTGCCGCTGACCGAGTTGGCCGAGGTAGCGCAGGGCTCTGGGTTGGTCTGGGTCAATTCGGACACCGACAAAATTGCCGCCGTGCAGGCAGCGATTGCCGCCGAACCCAAACCCATCCATGTGCCGCGCGAGCGGCCCGCCTCCGTGCAGATCAACACCGGTCCACTGGTGCTGGTCGAAACCAAACGCGATCTGGGCAATATGACACTGCCTTTCGAGGCGAAGCAGTAAACCAGTCAAACCAGCAAGAGCTGGTTTGCTTTAATTCAAAAAAGGGCACCCAGTGCCCTTTTTTGCGCCCGATCCAGTGACATCTGAACAGCAGCAGCAGACACATAGCCGGCGTTCGCCGGAACCGCATGAAACCCGGCGGAATGTTGGAAGCCGACCTTGAATTTCGCCGTAACCGGCCGTTCGCAACCGAGCTAAAAAATCGTGAAGCTGTCGTTCAACTTCAACAATCAATTTCCCTGAGTGGTCGTCAACAGCGCAGCGTTTGCAGTGCTCCAAAAGATCGGCCCAGAAATCGTTGCTACTCTGTTGCAGTCGTTGCCGATCGCAACGAGACATCTCCGAAGCCGTCATAGAAATTGATGCGGAATTTTCGATCA
>CAITXW010000237.1 GCA_903896425.1 uncultured beta proteobacterium
TCCAGGTAAGTCTGATTGACCGCCGTAATTTCCAGTTCGCCACGGGCGCTGGGTTTGACGGCCTTGGCAATGTCCACCACCTGGTTGTCATAAAAATAGAGCCCGGTCACAGCGTAGTTGCTTTTCGGCACCAACGGTTTTTCTTCGATGCTGCTGGCCCTGCCCTGGGCGTCAAACGCAACCACGCCGTAGCGCTCGGGGTCTTGCACGTGGTAGGCAAAGACAGTCGCGCCATTGACTCTTGCATCGGCCCCGGCCAGCAGTGGCGCAAAGTCGTGGCCATAGAAAATGTTGTCGCCCAACACCAGGGCGCTCGGGGCATTGCCCAGAAATTTGTCGCCAATGATGAAGGCCTGCGCCAGCCCGTCCGGGCTGGGTTGCACGGCGTACTGCAGGTTCAAGCCCCACTGCGCGCCATCGCCCAGCAACTGTTGAAAGCGCGGCGTGTCCTGCGGCGTGCTGATGACCAGAATATCCCGTATCCCGGCCAGCATCAGCGTGCTCAAGGGATAGTAGATCATCGGCTTGTCGTAGACCGGCAGCAGCTGCTTGCTCATGGCCAGCGTGGCCGGGTGCAGTCGCGTACCGGAGCCACCGGCCAGGATGATGCCTTTGCGTTGTGTCATTTTTTTCTTGTGTTCCAGGTTAAATCGTTTCGGCCAGCATGCGGGCCACGCCTTGTTGCCAATTCGGCAAGCTTAAACCAAAGGTCGATTGCAACTTGCGCGTATCCAGACGCGAATTGTGCGGCCGTCGGGCCGGCGTCGGGAAGGCGCTGCTGGCAACGGGCAGCACTTCAGTGGCTTTGAACTGCAGCTCAGGCTGCATGCTTTTGGCCTGCGCCAGCACATACTCTGCGTAGGCATGCCAATTGGTTTCCCCGCCGGCGACCAGATGGTACAGGCCGGCATCTTCGGGACGCTGGTGCAACTGGGCAAGGGCGTGCGCCGTCACGTCGGCCAGCAACTCCGCGCCCGTCGGTGCGCCAAACTGGTCATCAATCACCGTCAGACGTTCACGTTCCTGCGCCAGACGCAGCATGGTCTTGGCAAAGTTACCACCACGTGCGGCATAAACCCAACTGGTACGCAAAATCAGGTGCTGCGGGCAGGCGGCCTGAATCAATTGCTCGCCTTCGAGCTTGGTTTGGCCGTAGACATTGAGCGGTGCTGGTTTGTCCGCTTCGCTCCAGGCTCGCGTGCCGCTGCCATCAAAAACATAGTCGGTGCTGTAGTGCACCAGCCAGGCCCCGATGCGCGCCGCCTCCTGTGCCAGCACGCCGGGTGCCAGGGCATTGAGCGTGCGCACGAGCTCCGGTTCGCTCTCGGCCTTGTCGACTGCCGTGTGCGCGGCCGCGTTGACAATGACATCGGGCTTGAGCGCGCGCACCGTGTCGGCCAGACCCGATAGATTGGAGAAGTCGCCGCAGTGATCCGTGCTGTCAAAGTCCAGCGCCACAAGTTCGCCCAGCGGTGAGAGGCTGCGCTGCAACTCCCAGCCGACCTGGCCACCCTTGCCAAATAACAAAATCTTCATCAGCGACCCGCGTAATTCGTTTGTACCCAGTCGCGGTACGCGCCGGACTGCACATGGGTCACCCAGTCCTGGTTGTCAAGGTACCACTGCACGGTCTTGCGAATGCCGGTGGCGAAAGTCTCAGCCGGCTTCCAGCCCAGTTCGCGCTCGATCTTGCTGGCGTCGATGGCGTAGCGCCTATCGTGCCCCGGTCGGTCCTGCACGTAAGTGATCTGCGTCTGGTAACTGCTGCCATCGCCCTTGGGTCGCAATTCATCGAGCAGGGTGCAAATGGTCTTCACGATCTCGATGTTGGGCTTCTCGTTCCAGCCGCCCACGTTGTAGATCTCACCAACCCGCCCGGCTGCCAGCACGCGGCGAATGGCGCTGCAATGGTCCTTGACATACAACCAGTCGCGCACCTGCAGGCCGTCGCCGTAGACCGGCAGGGGTTTGCCGGCCAGCGCATTGACGATGATCAGCGGAATCAGTTTCTCGGGGAAATGCAGCGGCCCGTAGTTGTTGCTGCAGTTGGTGGTCAGAACCGGCAGGCCATAGGTATGCAACCAGGCGCGCACCAGATGATCGCTGGCCGCCTTGCTCGCCGAATACGGGCTGTTGGGCTCAAGCTTGTTGCCCTCGGTGAACGCCGGGTCCGTGGGCGAAAGGCTGCCATAGACCTCGTCGGTCGAGACGTGCAGAAAGCGGAATTCGGCGCGCTGGACATCGGTCAAAGCCTGCCAGTAGGCGCGCGCGCTCTGCAGCAAGCGCATCGTGCCCACCACATTGGTTTGAATGAAGTCTTCGGGGCCGTGAATGGAGCGGTCAACATGGCTCTCGGCAGCGAAATTGATCACCGCGCGCGGTTGGTGCTGCGCCAGCAGACGCTCCAGCAGTGGCGCGTCACCGATATCGCCCTGCACAAAAACGTGACGCGCATCGCCCTCAAGCGAGGCCAGATTTTCCAGGTTGCCAGCGTAGGTCAGCTTGTCCAGGTTGAGCACGGGTTCATCCGACTGGGCCAGCCAGTCGAGCACAAAATTGGCGCCAATAAAGCCCGCACCACCGGTTACCAGAATCATTGTTTTTGCTCTCCGCTGTCAAACACGAAAAAAAGGGGGCGCCAAAGCGCCCCCGATTATCGCCGCGCTCAGGCCACGATCAGAAATGGATGCCCCGCATCATCTGCTGCAGCGCAATCGCCTCCGGGGACAGTTGCTGGCGCACCGGCTTGTCGCCGGGCTTGGCACCCTTGGCCGCGCCCGAGTCGGGGAACATGCGAAAACTGGTATTCATGGCGATTTGCGCCACGCGCGGCAGTAAGGCATGCAGCAATTGCCCCGTGATGCCGAGCCTTGTCGCCACACGCACCGGCTTGAAGATACAGGCCTGGGCAATCATGTCGGCCGCTTCTTCGGGTGACAGGGTTGGCACGTTGTTGTACAGACCGGTGGGAGCAATCATGGGCGTGCGCACCAGTGGCATGTTGATGGTGGTAAAAGAAATTCCCTGATCGGCAAACTCACTCGATGCACAACGCGTCCAGGCATCGAGCGCCGCCTTGGAAGCGACATAGGCGCTGAAACGCGGCGCATTGGTGAGAACACCGATGGAGCTGATATTGACGACATGGCCCCTCTTTTTCGCAACCATGCCCGGCAACAAGCCCATCGTCACGCGCAGAGAACCAAAATAGTTGAGCTGCATGGTGCGCTCGTAGTCGTGAAAGCGGTCGTAGCTGGACTCGATGGCGCGGCGGATGGAGCGCCCCGCGTTATTGATCAGGAAGTCGACACCGCCATGGTCCGCGAGGACTTGCTTGATGAAGCGATCGCAATCGGCCATTTCGGCAATGTCCACCGGATAAGCCTCAAAGCTGTAACCCTTTGCTTTGGCTTCCTTGCAGGCTTCATTGAGTTTGTCCTGGTCGCGCCCACAGATCAGAGTGATGGCACCCGCTTCGGCAAATTTGTGCGCAGCGGCCAGTCCAATACCGGAGGAGCCGCCCGTGATCAGCACCACCTTGCCACCCACGGTGCCGCGCAGTGAGCGGTCAATGTGCAGATCCGGGTCCAGATGGCGCTCCCAGTAATCCCACAAGCGCCAGGCGTAGTCCTTCAGATTGGGGCAAGCGACGCCCGAGCCCTTGAGCATGGCCAGCGACTCGCGACAATCAAAGCGTGTCGGATAGTTGACAAAGGTCAGCATGTCCGGCGGCAGCCCCAGGTCTTTCATGACGGCGTTGCGCACCCGGCGCACGGGTGCCAGCGCCATCAGCCCTTTGACAACGCTGCGCGGAATAAAACCCAGCAGCGCGGCATTGACGAACAGGTTCATCTTGGGCGCGTGCGCGGCCCGGCTGAAGATGTCGAGCACATCACCCACCCGGTAACCTACCGGGTCAACCAGGTGGTAGCACTTTTTCGCGATGCCATCCTTGTGGCTGATGGTGTCGAGCGCATCGACCACAAAGTCCACTGGCACGATGTTGATGCGCCCGCCCTCCAGCCCGACCGAAGGCATCCAGGGCGGCAGCAACTGGCGCATGCGCTGGATCAGCTTGAAGAAATAGTAGGGGCCATCAACCTTGTCCATCTCGCCCGTTGTACTGTCCCCGACCACCATCGCCGGACGGTACACCGACCAGGGGATCTTGCATTCCTGGCGTACGATTTTTTCGCTTTCATGCTTGGTCATGAAATACGGGTGATCGTAGTTTTCGGCCTCGTCAAACATGTCTTCGCGGAACACGCCCTCGTACAGCCCGGCCGCTGCAATCGAACTGACAAGGTGAAAATGCCTGGCGTCCAGCGCCTTGGCCAATTCCACCGTGTTGCGCGTGCCCTCGATGTTGACGGCGATCTGGCTCGCCTCGTCGGCGCCCAAGTCGTAAACCGCTGCCAGGTGGTAGAAGTGATCAATCTGACCCTTGAGCTGCTTCAGGCTATCAGCCGAAACCCCGATTTTCTTGCTGATCAGGTCGCCAAAAACCGGCACCACGCGCGCCGCACTGACGCCCCAGTACTGGCGCAAATCGGCAAGCTTGGCTTCGCTTTCCTTGCGCAGCAGAAAATAAACCACCGAGCCCTTGCGCGCCAGTAATTTTTTTACCAGGCGTTTGCCGATAAAACCGGTAGCCCCGGTAACGAAATAGTGCATAAAACCCCCGTTGAGATAGCGCATTCTTGCCGAAATTCGGGCCGGGCAGCTTCAGCGTAAACCCGCGCTAGGGCGCGCGCCCTAGGAATTTAGGAGTCCCCACCTACACAGCACCGTGCGCAAGGCTTAAAGTTCAAGCCGTTAAGCCAGGTTGTCGCGTGCAGCAAGGCCGAATTTCTCAACCTCCCTGGAGTTACCCATGGTCACAAAACTGCAAAAAAGATCCAAATCAACAAACAAGAGCGCCCTGCCACTGGCCGGGTCAGTCAAAGACTCAGCACAACAGATCTGGCAAGCCGGCGTCGGCGCCTTCACCAAGGCCCAGGCTGAAGGCTCCAAAGCCATTGAAGCCCTGATCAAGGAAGGCGTCAATATGCAGCGCAAGACGCAATCGGTTGCCGAAGAAAAAATCTCGGAAGCCAGCAGCAAGATGTCAAGCATGGCGACCGACATTTCGTCCAAAGCCTCGGGCCAATGGGACAAGCTGGAAAGCATTTTTGAAGATCGCGTGGCCAAGGCCTTGAATAAGCTCGGTGTTCCCTCCGCCAAAGACGTCAGCGCTCTGATCGCCCGCATCGACGCATTGAACAAGAGCGTCCAGAAATTGTCAGCCAAAGGTGCTGCGCCCAAGGCGGCCAAGAAGGTCGTTGCCAAGAAGGCACCAGCCGCCAAGCCAGTTGCCAAGCGCGCACCCGCACGCAAAGCGTCCAAGCCGAGTGCAGCCGTCGCTGCTGATTGAGGCCGCGTGGCTGGCCTCCAGTGATGGGGCTTGCGATCAATGGCCTGATCAGGCATTGCTGAGAGAGGACGCTGTGGCGTCCTCTTTTGCTTGGTAGCGCAAGCTTTAATGCTGCATCGCAGCAACCATCTGTCTTGATCAGACCTACACTTTGTTTGTATGAAACACAAACCAGCACTCGCACCCAGAATTGGACTCGCCTTAGCGGGTGGCGGTCCCATGGGTGCCATCTACGAGATTGGCGCCCTGTGCGCACTCGACGAATCGCTCAACGGAATCGACTTCACTCATCTGCAGCATTACGTGGGGGTTTCCGCGGGCGGCTTCATCGCCGCCGCACTGGCCAACGGAATCAGTCCGCGCGAACTGTGTGCTTCCTTTATCGAGAGCGACCGTCAACCGGCCGACAGCTTTGATCCGGCCTGGTTGATGGCACCGGCCTATGGTGAATTTGCAAGCCGCGGCATCATGCTGCCAGCGCTGCTGGCCTCCGCCCTGTGGCAGTTCACGGCTGGCGGCAAGTCGCTGACCTCGGCACTGGAACGCCTGAGCCCGGCGCTGCCGGCAGGCATCTTCTCCAACGCGCAAGTCGACACGCAACTGGCGCGGCTGTTTTCGCAAGGCGGGCGAACCAACGATTTCCGGCAACTCAAGACGCAACTGACACTGGTCGCAACCAATCTGGACAGCGGCAAGATTGCGCCGTTCGGGCGACCCGGCTGGGATCATGTTCCGATCTCCAAAGCGGTACAGGCCAGCGCTGCGCTGCCAGGTCTGTTCCCGCCAGTGGAAATTAACGGCAGTTACTACGTCGACGGCGCGCTGAAGAAAACCATGCACGCCTCAGTCGCTCTGGAGCAAGGGGTTGACCTGATGCTGTGCCTGAATCCGTTGGTGCCGTTTGACGCCACCGCGCCGCAGGTAGCCAAAGTCATGCGCCGTGGTCTGTCATCTGAAAAGCACCACATTCCGTGCATCGTGGATGGCGGATTGCCGGCTGTGCTAAGCCAAACCTTCCGCTCTCTGATTCACTCGCGCATGGTTCTGGGCATGCGGCAGTATGAGCGCGTCTACCCGGACACCGACATCATCCTGATCGAGCCCGATCACCGCGACCCCGAGCTCTATCTGGCCAACACCTTCAGCTACCGGCAGCGGCGCGAACTGGCCGAACACGCCTATCAGCAGACGCGCCGGATGCTGCGTTCGCACAAGACGGGCCTGTCCGAAAAGCTGTGGCGCCATGGCATCACACTGCACCACGAGGCACTCGATGATCCGAAGCGCCATTTGAGCGCTCCCGCAAAGGCGCCGACCCAGGTCGGACAAGCCATTACCAAACTGCAGGAAATCATGGACGATTTGGGCCATACCGTGCGCTCCGTCGCACATACGGGAATCCCTTCATGGTAAAAAAGGCGCCGCGACGCACAGCTGAGCGAATTCTGGAAGTCACACTCGCGCTCTTCAACCGCTTCGGCGAGCCCAATGTATCGACCACGCTGATCTCGGCCGAACTCGGCATCAGCCCGGGAAACCTTTATTACCATTACCCGGCCAAAGACGAACTGATCAATTCCCTCTTCGACCGCTTTGAGCACGCCTTGAACGAACTGCTCAACGCCAGCGACGGCGTGCGTGACGTGGAGGACGCCTGGTTTTTCATGCACACCCTGTTCGAATTGATCTGGCAGTACCGCTTCTTTTACCGCGACCTCAACGATCTGCTGAGCAAAAACCGGCGCCTGGAAACCCACTTCCAGTCGGTCCTGAAAAACAAGACGCGCGCCGTGCGCGCCCTGCTCGACGGCATGAGTCGCAGCGGCGCCATCACCATCGA
>CAITXW010000238.1 GCA_903896425.1 uncultured beta proteobacterium
ACCGGCGCTACATGCAACTTGAAGGACTTCAAACCCTCTGCGATACTCCGCCGACTCGGCTGTCCGCAGTGGCGCGCTGAGTAACGTGTATCTCAGCCTGTCCGGGCTGTGGACTTACACCACGTCATGGGACACGACCAACCCCACTTCGGATCAGATCCTTCAGCCTTTTCCAAAAACAAGTTGAATTATATGTTAATGTAATTAACACTTGAATTGCTTTTAAAACGTTTTTAGTTGGCTCAAAATTAGCCAAAGGATAACTTTGATTGCGCTGTTGACGAGCAAAGCTGCCGGCTCTTTTGCCATGAGGGACTGCTTTGGAGATTTGGTGGTTGTCGGGTGATGAAATTGGATCTGTGACGGGAATGACCGGTCATGAGAACTCAGCAGAAAATCCTCGCTCGCGGCGAATACCCGCAAACGCTGCCCTGCCCCGATCCCACGCGGCAAGTCAGACACGCAAACAAATGGCACCCCAAATGAAAACGGGGACCGAAGTCCCCGTCGCTATGCGTCAACCGTGAAGATCAGCCGGCCACCAGGTCCTTGATCTGCTGCAGCGCTGCCGGGTCGTCCATGGTGGTCAGGTCGCCCGGGTCGCGGCCTTCGCAAACGGCTTGCACGGCGCGGCGCAGGAGTTTTCCGCTGCGGGTCTTGGGCAGTATCGTGACGAAGCGCACACGCGCTGGCCGCGCCACGGCACCCAGGTCGTTGTCGACCAGTTTCATGATCTCGCCCTCCAACTTGAGGCAAGCGGCGGCGTCGGCGATCAGGCTGGCGTCCTTGACCACGGCAAACGCCATCGCAACCTGGCCCTTGAGTTGGTCGGCCACGCCCACCACCGCCACTTCGGCAACGTTCGGGTGCGCCGAAATGCTCTCCTCGATCTCGCGTGTGCCCAGGCGGTGGCCAGCGACGTTGATCACGTCGTCGGTGCGGCCCAGGATGAAGAAGTAGCCGTCGGCGTCGCGGATGCCCCAGTCGAAGGTGCTGTAGACCAGCTTGCCCGGCACCGACTTCCAGTAGGTGCTGACAAAGCGCGCGTCGTCGCGCCAAACGGTCTGCATACAGCCCGGTGGCAGCGGGCCTTCGATGGCGACCACGCCTTTTTGATTCGGCCCGGTCAACTCTTCGCCGGTCTGGTCATCGAGCAGTTTGACGTCATAGCCATAGACCGCCTTGCCGGGGGAACCAAACTTGCTGTCGGCCTTCTCGACGCCGTTGCACAAGGAGAGGATGGGCCAGCCGGTTTCGGTCTGCCAGTAGTTGTCGATGATCGGCTTGCCCAGGCCTTGACTGATCCACTGCGCGGTTGGCTCATCGAGCGGTTCGCCCGCCAGAAACAGCGCGCGCAGGCTGGACAGGTCGTACTTGGTGAGCAGCGCCGGGTCTTGTTTCTTCAGTACGCGCACCGCCGTGGGTGCGCTGAACATCACGGTGACCTTGTACTTTTCAACCAGGCTCCACCAGATGCCACCGTCCGGGCGCGTGGGCAGGCCTTCGTACATGATGGTCGCCATGCCGGCGATCAGCGGGCCATAGATGATGTAGCTGTGGCCCACGACCCAGCCAATGTCGCTGGTGGAGAAATAGGTCTCGCCGGCATTGCCGCAGTAAATGTGCTTCATGCTGGCCGCCAGCGCCACGGCATAACCACCGGTGTCGCGCTGCACGCCCTTGGGTTTGCCGGTGGTGCCGCTGGTGTAGAGCGTGTAGCTGATGTGCGTGGCGTCGACCCACTCGCAATCCACCACCGTGTTGAGGTGCTTCTGGCGCAAGCCGGCCCACAGGTGATCGCGCCCGGCCACCAGGTCCATGGCAACGAGTTGACGGTCCACCAGCAGCACGGCGTCGGGCTTGTGGCTGGACAGGCGAATCGCTTCGTCGAGCAGCGGTTTGTAGGCCACAGCCTTGCCGCCACGCGAGCCGGCGTCGGCGCTGATGACGAGTTTGGGCGAGGCGTCTTCAATGCGCGAGGCCAGCGAACCCGAAGCAAAACCGCCAAACACCACCGAGTGAATGGCGCCGATGCGGGCACAGGCCAGCATGGCAAAAGCGGCTTCGGCAATCATCGGCATATAGACCAGGACGCGGTCGCCCTTCTTGACACCCAGGTCCAGCATGGCAGCCGCCATGCGCTGCACTTCAGCGTGCAGTTGGCGGAAGGAATAAACGACTTCCTGATTGGTCTCGGTCGAAACAAAAATCAACGCCGCCTGCTCGGCGCGGTCCTTCAGATGCCGGTCAATCGCGTTGTGGCACAGATTGGTGGTGCCGCCAACAAACCACTTGGCAAAGGGCGGATTGCTGTAGTCGCAAATCTGCTGCGGCGGCGTCTTCCAGTCAACGAGCTGCGCCTGTTCGGCCCAGAAAGCGTCGCGGTCTGTGAGGGAGCGGCGATGGAAATCGGCATAGTTTGTCATTGTTGTCTCCAGTCGGGTCTTAAAAACTGAATTTATAATTATGGCTACTCAACTTGCTGCAAGCTGACTTCTGGCGGCCCGCCCAAAGTAGCCTTCTTTTTGTTTCAATTCATACTGCAGGCGCCCGGCCCACCCCGGTGTTCACAGCCGCCGCAGCCACTCGGCATGACCGGCGCAGCGCTGCTTGAAGCCGTGGTGGCAAAGACTGACAACTGCTTGTCCAGTTCTTTTGAGTGGCAGTTCGGGCATTGCGGCTCGCTGCCGGATCGAACCAGAGTTTCGAACCGGTGACCACACGCAGCGCAGGCGTACTCATAAATCGGCATGGCAACTCCTCTTTGGGACCGATTATCCGACGGCCCGACCCGGAACCGGGTTTTGTCACTGCGAGCAGCGTCGCGACGCGGCGATCCATGCGCGTGACTGTCATTGCGGACCCGATCCGCAATCCATGCCACGCGTGATGCTGTCATAAGGCACTGGATCCCGGGTCAAGCCCGGGATGACGATCGTGAGGCGGGGGTGACGAATAGCCGCGTCATTGCGAGGCCACCGCGCAAGGCACAATCACTACATGAAATTTTCCCGCACCCAAACACTCTGGACACTTGGTCTGGTCCTGTGCGCTGCTGCCCTCTTCGCCTACAGCCAGCGCGGCCAGCCGGTCGAAGTGACGCTGGTAACGCAAGGCGAGATGCTGCAGTCGGTCGTGACCAGCGGACGCATCATCGACCTGGCGCGCACCGAGGTCGCCAGCCAGAACACGGCGCGCATCGAAAGCATCGCCGTGCGCGAGGGCGATCACGTGCAGGCCGGCCAGATTCTGGTGCGCCTGCGCGATGACGAGGCACGTGCCAGTCTGGTCCAGTCCGAAGCCGCTGTGCTGGAAGCGCGCCAGCGAGTGCGCCAGATCGAGACCGTGCAGGACCCGGTCAGCGTGCAAGCGCTGGCGCAGGCCGAGGCAAGCCATCTGCAAGCGCAGCAGGAACTCACACGCGCGCAGGACTTGCTGCGCCAGGGCTTTGTCTCGCAGTCGCGCCTGGACGACGCGCTGCGCGCGGCCAACAGCGCCCAGGCCGCCATGCAGGCGGCACGCATCCAGGCGCAGGGCAACCAGCGCGGCGGCGTCGAACTCGCATTGGCCAAGGCGCGGCTTGATCAGGCCGTCGCCTCGCAACGCGCTGCCGCAGCCCGGCTCGACCAGTTGAACCTGCGCGCACCGGCCAGCGCCACCGTGATCAGCCGCAGCAATGACCCGGGCGACACGGCGCAAGCCGGCAAATCAATCCTGACGCTGGTCGGCGGCGGCGAGACGCGCATCCAGGCCAGCGTCGACGAGAAGAATCTGAAGTTTCTGCAACTGGGACAGGCCGCGCTCGCCAGCGCCGACGCCTACCCGCAGCAGCCGTTCAAGGCCAGCCTGATCTACATCGCACCGGCCGTTGATCCCCTGCGCGGCACTGTGGAACTCAAACTGCGCGTGGACCCGCCGGTGAACTACCTGCGCCCCGACATGACGGTGTCAGTGGAAATCGTCACGGCCCGGCTGCCCAACGCGCTGATGTTGCCGACCGATGCCGTACGGCGCGATGCCAACGGCGCCAGCTCTGTCTGGGTCAATCGCGAGGGTCGCGCGCACCAAATCAGCGTGCAGACCGGCGCGCAGGGCATTGCCAGCACGCAGATCGTCAAAGGTTTGCAAAAAGACGAGCACGTGATCCTGCCGGGTAGCGCCCTGACTGAAGGCGACAAGGTGCGCGAGCAAAGCACGCGCGCGCCGCTGGGCAACGTACCTGCCATGCCCGGCTTCACCAGTTGATGGCGGCCATGCGGCTCCCGTTTGCCTGGATGGTCTGCCTGCGCTACCTGCGTGAGGGCCGCATGCAAACGCTGCTGATCCTGGCCGGCGTCACAGCCGGTGTGGCGGTCATCATTTTTCTGACGACACTGATCACGCAGTTGCAGGCATCCATCATCGACAAGACGCTGGGCAGCCAGGCCCACATCGTCTTGAAGCCGCCGCGCGCCGCCAACCAAACCGTGCTGCCGCCGGGCAACACAGCAGCCATCGTGCAGCCACGCGCACAACGCCTGCGCTCGATCGACCAGTGGGAGGCGGTGGCACGCCTGGCCGCACAAACCGTCGGCGTGCAGGCCGTGTCACCCGTACTGTCGGGCGCCGGCTTTGCTGCGCGTGCCGAGGCGAACCAACCGATTGCCTTGATCGGCGTTGACCCGTTGGCGCACCAGCGCATCGTGCGCATGGACAAGTACCTGACGCAGGGACGCTTCGACCTCAGCGGCGCCAACGGCGTGATCGGCATTGAGCTGGCGAAGGACCTGGGCGTGGCGGTAGGCGACAAGATTCGCGTCATCACCATGGACGGGCGCAACGACCTGCTGAGCATCGCCGGCGTCTTTGACATTGGCAACCGGGATCTGAACCGGCGCTGGGTCTACACCAGCATCAAGATGGCGCAGTCGCTGCTCGACTTGCCTGGCGGCATCACTGAAATCGACCTGCGTGTGAACGATTTGTTCCAGGCCGAAATGACGGCGCGCCAGTTGCAGGCGCAGACCGGTCTGTTTGTGGAGAGCTGGATGCAAACCAATGCGCAACTGCTCACTGCCCTGAAAAGCCAGAGTACCTCGAACAACCTGATCCGTCTCTTCGTCGTGCTGATCGTCGCTGTCGGCATTGCCAGCGTGCTGGTGGTGTCGGTGGTGCAAAAGCAAAAAGAGATTGGCATCCTGCGTGCCATGGGTGCGAGCCCGCGCCGCGTCATGTCGGTGTTTCTGTTGCAGGGCGGCTTTTACGGCTTGCTCGGTTCAGCACTCGGCTCCGCCTTGTCGCTGGCACTGCTCAACTTCTTTTCGCGCGTCTCGCGCAATGCCGACGGCACACTGCTGATCAGCGCCGAGATCGAACCCTCCGTCATGGCCTGGGCCTGCGCGCTGGCGCTGATCGTCGGGCTGGCGGCGGCAGCGCTGCCGGCCCGACGCGCCGCACGCATGGACCCGGTGCAGGCGATCCGCGCCTGATGCAAAGCAGACCATGAGCGCCATCGTCGAGCTGCAGGACATCCACAAAAGCTACGGCCTGGGCACAGCCGTGGCGACCGAAGTGCTGCACGGCATCAACCTGAGCATTGAGAACGGCGAGTTTGCCGCGCTCACCGGGCCTTCCGGTTCCGGCAAGAGCACGCTGCTCAACATCATCGGCCTGCTCGAAGCCCCCAGCAGCGGTCGCCTGTGCATTGATGGCCAGGACACGGCCGGCATGGGTGACGCCACACGCACCACACTGCGCGGGCGCTCAATCGGTTTCATCTTCCAGTTTCACCACCTGTTGCCGGGCTTTAGCGCGCTGGAAAATGTGATGATGCCCTCCATCATCGACCTCGGCTGGTCCACCACCAAGGCGCAGACAACGGCGCTGCAATTGCTGCAGCAGGTGGGACTTAAAGACGCGGCGCACAAGCGACCATCCGAGCTCTCGGGCGGCATGCAGCAGCGTGTGGCGATTGCACGCGCCCTGTCGCTGTCACCGCGATTGATCCTGGCCGACGAGCCGACCGGCAATCTGGACACGCACAGTGCCGATGAAATTTTTGAGCTGCTGCAAACCATCAACCGCGAACGCCAATCCGCTTGCCTGATCGTGACGCACGACCCGCGTCTGGCGGCACGCTGCCAGCGCCAGATCCGGATTGTTGACGGCCAACTTAGTTAGAACTTGTCCGGTCACATCCTCCCGGTCCTGTGGCAAACTGCGGCGATGAAAACCGAAATCAGCTATGCCACCGCGCTGGATGCTCGCGCCATCGCCGAGGTTCATATTGCCAGCTGGCGCGCGGCTTACCGCGACCTGCTGCCCGCGCCTTATCTCGCCGCTCTGGACGTGGCCGAACTTGAAGCGCGCTTTCGTCAGACCATTGAGGACCGCATGTGCGATGTGCTGCTGGCGCGGCGCGATGGCACGCTTCAGGGCTGGCTGCATTGCGGCCCCGCGCTCGACCCCGACGTGCCGACGACCGAGGGTGAAATCATGGCGCACAACGTGACGCCCACGGCATGGTCCAGCGGCGTGGGCCAGAGCCTGTGGCTGCGCGCCAAGGACATTCTGATACAGCGTGGCTACATGACCTGCATCCTGTGGGTCTTCGCGCAGGACGAACGCGCCATCCGGTTTTATCGCAGCGCCGGGTTTGCGCCGACGCCGTCCACGCCGCGCCGCGTCGAGCTCGGTGGCATGCGCTGTGAACTCGTGCGCTACTCGCGCCCGATCGACCGTTAAAGGTGGCTGCCGCTACTTGATCAGCGCCTGCGCCGCCTTGAAGGCCGGGTGCTCGGCGCTGCGCAGCCACTCGAACACCACCATCTCGGTCGTCACCAATTCGGCGCCAGCGCCGGCCAGGCGGTCAAAGGCTGCGTCGCGGTTGCGCTCGGTGCGTGAGCTGCAGGCATCGGTCACGACCCAGACTTCGAATTCATCTTCCAGCAAATCGAGCGCGGTTTGCAGCAGGCAGACATGGGCTTCGCAACCGGCGACGACCACCGTGTTGCGCTCGCCGCCGGCAACCGACTTTTGCAGGTGCTTGGGCAGGCTGCGCGCATTGCCGGAAACCGGTGCCGCGGGCGGGCGCAACCATTCGCCCAGGCCCTCCTCCACCGCGCTGAACTGCATCTTGCTCAGGGTGCGCCGGCACAGGGCCCGGATCTCGGCCGGGTTCTCGCCGAGCTTGGAAGGGTTCTGTTCCGTGCCCCAAAGCGGCACCGCCAGCAGTTGCGCCGCCTGCGCCAGACGCAGCGCATTGGCCAGCACCAAAGGGCCTTCAAAAATGGCGGGCATCAGGCGCGTCTGGTAGTCCACCAGGACGAGTTGGGATTGTTCAGCGTCGAGCAACATGATTTTTTCTTTCTGAAGAGCAGGCGCCCTTGTGGGCTTTCGGCAATTATGGATCGTTCCAGAAAAAACTCGCGTCACTGCGAGGAGCGAAGCCATGCCGCAAACGCAATGACGATGTCGGGTACACGGCGTTTATACTGCGGAGCCATGCGAATTCCCGCCATCCTCATCGCCCTCGCCTTCGCCGCCGCTGCACACGCCGCGCCGGCGCCGGTGGGTGACGACATGGATCAGTTGCTAGCGGACAAGGGCCTGCTGGCACGCATCGACCAGGTGCGGCACACAGTCAGTGAGCGCGCGTCGGAACTGGTGTTTCGCGCGATGGGCGTTCTGGGCGCACCGTACCGGCGCGGCGGCAACACGGTTGAAACCGGCTTTGACTGCAGCGGCTTTGTCAAAGCCATGTACGAGCAGACGGTGGGTTTGATCCTGCCGCGCAAAGCCGAACAGCAGGCAGCAGCGACGCAGAAGATCGACCGCAGCGAGTTGCAGCCCGGCGACCTGGTGTTTTTCAATACCATGCGCCATGCCTTCAGCCACGTCGGCATCTATATTGGCGAAGGCAAGTTCATCCATTCACCCAAACCCGGCTCCGAAGTGCGCGTTGAAGACATGGCCAGAGTCTGGTTGTTGCTCAACC
>CAITXW010000239.1 GCA_903896425.1 uncultured beta proteobacterium
TCGAGACGCCGTAGCGCAGATCCTGCGGCTGGCCCAGGTTCTGGTTGCCTTCGAACAGGTTGGATTCAAGCATCACGCCCTTGATCGAGTGGTTGCCGTCGGCGATCTGGTGCACCACGTCTTTGAGCACCAGGGTCTGCAGTGCGTGGTTTTTGCGCGAGTTGGCATGGCTGCAGTCGACCACGATGTTGACCGGCAGCCTGGACGTTTGCAGGGCGGTCTCGGCCTCGGAGACCGCAACCGAGTCATAGTTTGGCACGCTGCCGCCACGCAGGATCAAGTGGCCAAAGGAATTGCCACGTGTTTGCGTCACGGCGACCTGGCCGTCGCCGTTGATCCCCAGGAAAGCGTGCGGTTGCGCCGCCGACAGCATGGCGTTCATCGCCACGTCCAGGTTGCCATCGGTGCCGTTCTTGAAGCCAACCGGACTCGACAGGCCGCTGGCGAGTTCGCGGTGGGTTTGGCTCTCGGTGGTGCGCGCGCCGATCGCGCTCCAGGCGATCAGGTCGCCCAGATAGTGCGGCGTGATCGGGTCCAGCGCCTCGGTGCCGCAGGGCAGGCCCATTTCGTTGAGGTCGACCAGCAGGCGGCGTGCCACGTGCAGGCCTTCGTCAATGCGAAAACTGTCGTCCATGCGTGGGTCGTTGATCAGGCCTTTCCAGCCCACCGTGGTGCGCGGCTTTTCGAAATAGACCCGCATCACGATGAACAGCTGTTCTTTCAACTCGTCGGCCAGTGCCTTGAGTTTGCGCGCGTATTCCATGGCCGCTGCCGGGTCGTGGATCGAACAGGGGCCGACCACCACGAACAGGCGTGGGTCGTGCCCGCTCAGGATTGCCGCCAGCGTGCGCCGGGCCTCGCTGACGGTACGCGTGGCTTGCGCGCTGACGGGGATGTCGTCGTGGAGTTGCGTGGGCGGCAGCAGCGTGTGCTGCGACAGGACGTTTAGATTTTCGAGGGCAGTTGGAAAGGGCATGGCCCGATTTTAGATGGCCGGCTACAGTGCCTCGTCCAGCACCTCGACCCAGTGCCGCACTGGCGTGTCGGTGCCGCTTTGCAAATGCGTAATGCAGCCCATGTTGGCCGAGACGATCAGATCCGGCTTTTTCTCGCCAAAGGTCGTGTTGAGGTGGCCGAGCTTGCGTTCGCGCAGTTGGCCCGACAGCGCCGGGTTCAGCACCGAATAGGTGCCGGCCGAGCCGCAGCACAAATGCGCCTCGGCGCCGGTGATTCGGATGTCAAAGCCGAGTTGCGTCAGCCAGTGCTCAACACCGCCGCGCAGTTGCTGGCCGTGTTGCAGCGTGCAGGGCGGGTGATAGGCCAGTGTGCGCGGCGCCACTGTGAGCTTGCCGCGCAGAGCGCCAACCAGATCGGGCAGCAGTTCGCTCAGGTCGCGCGTGAGTTCGCTGATGCGCTTGGCGCGCTGCGCGTAGACCGGGTCGTCCTGCAACAGATGGCCGTATTCCTTGACCGTGACACCGCAGCCCGAGGCGTTCATGACGATGGCCTCGACACCGTCCTGCACAAAAGGCCACCAGGCGTCGATGTTGGCGCGCATATGCGCTTTGCCACCTTCCTGGTCGTTCAAGTGGAATTTGACCGCGCCGCAGCAGCCGGCTTCGGGGGCGATGACGCACTGGATGCCGGCGGCGTCGAGCACGCGCGCGGTGGCGCTGTTGATGTTGGGTGTCATGGCCGGCTGCACGCAGCCCGCGAGCATCAGCACCTTGCGCGGGTGCGTGGCCGTGGGCCAGACTCCAGCGGTTTGTTTGACGGGCACCTTGTCCTGCAATGGGGCCGGCAGCAGCGGGCGCATCAATTGGCCGAGCTTCATGGCCGGACCAAATGCAGTGGAGGTCAGGCCTTGCTTGAGCACCCAGCGCAGGGCGCGCTCGGCCGGTGGGCGTGGCACCTGGGCGTCGACCAGCTTGCGTCCGATGTCAACCAGGTGGCCATAAGCGACGCCCGAGGGGCAGGTGCTCTCGCAGTTGCGGCAGGTCAGGCAGCGGTCCAGGTGGAGTTGGGTCTTGCGCGTCGGGGTCTGGCCTTCGAGTACCTGCTTGATCAGGTAGATGCGACCGCGCGGGCTGTCAAGCTCGTCGCCGAGCAACTGGTAGGTCGGACAGGTGGCGGTACAAAAACCACAGTGCACGCAACTACGAAGGATGGCCGCTGCCGCATTGGCGTCGGCGCTGTCCTGATAGTGGGGGGCTAGATGGGTATGCATCAGCTCAAGGGTACATGCGGCCGGGGTTGAAGATGCCGGCCGGGTCGAACTCGGCCTTGAGGCGCTGGTGAATCCGCTCCAGCGGCGCGGTGAGCGGGCTGAAGCGAGCGCTCGCCGGCGGGCTGCTGAGTTGGGGTGCACGAAACAGTGTGGCCGTGCCACCAACTTCGGCTGCTGCCTGACGCAGCGGATCGCGCGCCGAGAGCGGCGCCCACAGCCAGCGTTGGCCGCCATGCCACTCAATCAATTGGGCAAAGGGAAGTTTCAGTGCCGGCGTGGTCTGCGGCAGCGACAGGCGCCACAGCCCGAGCTCCGGGGCCGGCGCTTGAAAGAAGGGCAGGGTCTGGTCGCGGCAGGCGTCCCAGTCGGAGGCCGATTGTTGCGTGTCCATGCGATGGGCCTGTGCGCCCAAGGCCTGCAGGTCAGCCAGCATTCGCGTACAGGCCGCCTCCACCGCCGCCACAGCACCGCGTAGACGCACAAAAAGGCATTCGCTGGCTGGGCTGCTGCTGTCGTCGAGTACCCAGCAACTGGCGTTGAGCGGCAGTGGCAGCGCGCCCCATCGGTTGAGCAGGTCCAGCGCGGCCTGTTGCGAGATGCTGCTGGCCATCAGCGTCGCCTGTGCCGCGGCAGTGGGCAGGACTTTGAGCGAGATCTCGGTCAGCACGCCCAGCGTGCCCAGTGCACCGACCATCAGGCGCGAGACGTCGTAGCCGGCTACGTTTTTGATGACCTGCCCACCAAAGATCAGGTGTTCGCCACGACCATTGATGAGACGCAGGCCCAGCACGTAATCGCGTACGGCGCCGGCGCTGGCCCGTGATGGGCCCGAGAGGCCCGCCGCCACCATGCCGCCACAGCTGGCAGCGCCATTGAAACGCGGCGGCTCAAATGCCAGACATTGGCCCTTTTCGGCCAGTGCGGCTTCCAGTTCCGCCAGCGGCGTTCCCGCACCTACCGTAACAACGAGTTCGCTGGGCTCATAACTGACGATGCCGCGCAACGCGTTCAGGTCGAGCAGTTCGCCCTTTAGCGACTCGCCGTAAAAGTCTTTTGAACCGCTGCCGCGCAAACGCAGCGGCGTGCGCTGCGCTGCTGCGGCGCGAATGCGGTCGGTGATGTGTGCCAAGTCCATAAAGTGCCTGCGATGCCGTTGCAGGCGATGGTAATGGCTCGGGCGCCTTTTTGAAAACCTCGGGCAAAAAAAGGCCGGCACCGGGCTGAATCGGTGCCGGCCAACGGGTACGCCCTGGAGAATCAGCTTGCGTGCAAGCCCACATTGAAGCGACTGACGACCTGAACCAGATCGTGCGCCTGCGACTTCAAACTGTTGGCGGCGGCGGCCATCTCTTCGACCAAAGCGGCGTTTTGCTGCGTGACCTGGTCCATTTGCACAACCGCCTCACCAACTTGCGAGACCCCAAGGCTTTGTTCACTGCTGGCGGCGCTGATTTCACCCATCAGGTCGGTGACGCGTTTGATGGAGCCGACAAGTTCGCTCATGGTGGCGCTGGCCTGGTCGACCAGCTTGGTTCCGTGTGCCACGCCATTGACGCTGGCATTGATCAGCGACTTGATTTCCTTGGCGGCGTTGGCCGATCGGCTGGCCAGCGAGCGCACTTCGGTTGCCACCACAGCAAAACCCCGGCCTTGCTCACCGGCCCGGGCCGCTTCCACTGCCGCGTTGAGCGCCACGGTCAAACAAAATGCCAGCAGTGCCCAGCAAGCCAACCAACTTGCGCTCAATGCCTCCAAAGTGGCGGTCAAGGGTGGCGAGGTGTTTACCCA
>CAITXW010000240.1 GCA_903896425.1 uncultured beta proteobacterium
CCTCGAAGTGATCGCCGAAGGGGTTGAAACTCAGACGCAACACGACATGCTGGTGAAAAAGGGTTGCCAACGGTTTCAAGGCTATCTGTTTGGCAGCCCGGTGCCGATTGAAGATTTTGAGGCCTTGTTGCAGCCGGCTGGGTAGATGCGCCGCATGGCAACGTTTTCCGTCGATATGAACTCTGCCGTCAGGCGGCATCCGGTGTGGCACGCCGGGCAGCCATGAAATCGGCGAACCGTCGGTCTTCGTAAGTGAGGTGGGGCACGAACCACCGTTCGAGCATGGACAACTCGCTGACTGGCGACCAGAAGCCTGCACCGTCTGCCAGGACGTATCGGATGCGAGCGAGGCGACGCAACAGATAATCGTGTTGCTCGATGTGGCCTGCTCTGTCAGGGTAGTCGGCAGCCAGCATCAGTTCCTCCTCTTTGGTGAAGTGAGCCCGGGCCTCGGCAGACATGCTGGTGCACGCCATGCTGATGCGGGTACGGTCTCCGGAGTTCAGTGCGCGCAACAGGTTATTGAGCTTTTCCAACACCGCCTCGTGCTCGGAATTAAGTTCTTCGCTTTGCAAGGCCAGTTGCTGCACCCAAGGCATGGCGAAACCGTCGCCGTGCGCGACGTGTAGCTGCTCGCTACCGTAGGGAACGCTGGACTTAGACATGACACACCTCCTTGACGGATGGTGCTCTTCGGCAACACTGCTTGCCCGGACATGCTGCGCGAGAGCCGCGATTGGCATAAGCACATCAAAATTAATTGCTATCAACCAATACGAAGATTTGTTAATTTCAAGCAGCTGGTTTTCTAACATAGTTCAAATGGCTCTGCCATGCTGACATTTTGGAAACCGCACTAAAAAGATGGGTATCCACAACGACCGGACTTCACTTCAAGTCAGCCGTGGGCCGGGTGCGGCGTTAGCAGGCTTCCATGCTGGATGGTTTGTGTTGGCATGCAATGCGTCAATACCATTGGTCCACCACAGTGCTGGTGGACTCAGGACAGCGTGGCGCTCAGCGCAGGGAGGTCAAGGAGGAGGCCGAAGGCTGGGGGACACGAACGGAGTTGAGTGCCGCGTTGTCCTGAGTCCTGACGTGCCTGGTCCCGAGGTCTGAAATCCATTTGGAAAGACCGCAATGCATCTTCCGCTGCCCCATGGCCGCGCGCCTCCAGCGTCAGGTCATGGCGCAATGAATCAAGCGTCAGCGCGCAACCCCAGCATCGCCCGCGCCTCGGCCGGGCTGGCAATGGCACGCCCCGCCTTGCGTGCGCAGTTGGCCAGTGCGGCAATCAGGACCCCGTTGCCGCTGGCCTTGGCGCCGTCTGGCAAATAGAAGGTGTCTTCGAGACCGGTGCGCAGCATGCCGCCGAGTTCGGCTGTCTTCTGGTGCACCGGCCAGATTTCGCTGCGCCCGATCAGGGTCGCCTGCCAGACACTGCCCTGTGCCATCCAGCGCGGAATCAGCGCCAGCAGATCGGCGTCACACGGCATGCCGGAAGCGACCCCC
>CAITXW010000241.1 GCA_903896425.1 uncultured beta proteobacterium
ACTATTTCAGGAACCGTGAGTAGCCAGGCACCGGGTCAACCACGGTGATCTGCTCGACCGGGAAGCCGGAAATGAGTTCGATGCGGTCCTCATGCACGATCAGCATTTCTTCAATGCGCACGCCCCATTCGTACATCTTGCCGTGCTGGGTTTCCAGCGCGAACACCATGCCGGGCTTGATCTCGACCGGGTAGTCGAGCGACCAGATGCGCGAAATGACAGGCGTGTCGTACTGCGCCAGCCCCAGTCCGTGTCCCCACAGATTGGCTGCGGCCTGGTCTTCGTCCTCGTAGCCCCAGGTTGTGACGGCAGAAGGCCACTTGGATGCGATGTCGCGCGTGGTGGCGCCAACCTTCACCGTTTCGATGGCGTCGTACAACCACTTCAGTGCGGTTGCGTAGACATCCTTTTGCTCTTGCGTTGGCTCCCGGCCGACACAATAGGTGCGGTAGTAGCACGACTTGTAGCCGTTCCAGGTCAGCGCAGCCAGATCGATAAAGACGATGTCGCCCGGCTTGATGATGCGGTCCGAGAAATTGCGCCAGTTCGGCCAGGTGTTGGGGCCGGAAGAAACGATGACGTCTTCCACGTCCTCGATGCCCGGGATGGAGTAGAGAAACTCCATGATGTGCGCCGTCACCTGATTCTCGGTGAGTCCGGGCTTGAGGAACTTCATGCATTCCCAGTGTGCGGCGTCGCCAATGGCGCCAACCATGCGCATGCAATTTTGCTCATCTTCGTTCTTGATGGCCCGCGCCTCCATCATCGGCGTCATGCCATCAACCCAATCAATGCCCACGTCCTTGAAGACCTGGACCATGTTGATGTCAACGAAGTCAACGCCGAGTTTCATCCCCGCAACGTTGCTCTTTTTCATTTCCTGAACGATGGCGTTGGTGAACTTCGTGACCTGCATGATCGAAGCCGGACCAGCCGCGCCCTTGATCCAGGGGAAAGCGTGCTTGATGTTTTCTTTGGGAATCCAGGGGTTGTGACGCTCGAGCTGGAAGCCAACGTCACCTTGTTCGAATATCACCGGTGCGTCGTCTCCGCACAGCAAGGCGTAGCGCAGACCGGGCTTGAGTTTGCACCAACCGGGCGTGAGCGTTGCGGTGACATAACGAATGTTTTCGTCATACATCAACAGCATTGCGCCCAGACCGTGCGCCTTCATGCGCTCGCGAGCCCGCTCCAGGCGGTAGGTGCGCATTCTGTCCCAGTTGATGCGCTGCTGCCAATCCATCCCGACTGCGCCAAAGTTTGCCATAAATCAATCCTTTAAAAGAGAAGTGCCACGAGTTAACTTTTGTATCGAACGGGCCCTATATTGATCGGTAGATCAATTAATGTCAATAAACAATCGTGGCAATTTTGTTGGTAGTTTCCCTACCTGGTTTGCGGCATGTGCGAAGTCTTCCGCGGCGCGGGCGAGCGCGAACGATGCAGGTTGGTGCGAACCTGCGCCGATAGCCAGCCGGGCGAAAACAAGGGGTGGACCGGTGCGGCCCGCCAGTCAATCTAAAGTCTGAAGATCTTCCCGGGATTCATGATGTTTTTGGGATCCAGCGCCTTTTTGATGCTGCGCATCATGTCCACCGTGCCAGAGCCGGCCTCATCAACCAGAAAGTCCATTTTGTGCAGCCCCACGCCGTGCTCACCGGTACAGGTGCCACCCAGGCCCAAGGCGCGATGCACCAATTTTTGGTTGAGTTGCTCGGCCGTAATGCGCTCTTGCATCTGTTCCGGATCGATCAGATAGCTCATATGAAAATTGCCATCGCCGACGTGGCCGACCAGGAAGTAGGTCAGGCCACTGGCTTCGGCCTCGGTCACAGAGTCGAGCAGCGCGTCAGCCAGGTGTGAGATGGGAACGCAGGCATCGGTCGTGATGGCACGACAACCGGGTCGTGACTGGATGCCGGCAAAGTAGGCGTTGTGCCGCGCGGTCCACAGCCGGGTGCGATCCTCAGGCGTCTTGGCCCACTCAAAAGTCTCGCCGCCAAAATCAGAGGCGATGGACTGCACGGTTTGCACCTGTTCCTCGACGCCGGCGGGTGAGCCGTGAAACTCCATCAATAGCATGGCGCCTTCACGCAGGCTCAGATGCGAATGTTGATTGACCATGCGGATGGTGTTGGCATCGAGCAATTCGCAGCGTGCAATCGGTACGCCCAACTGGATGATCTGAATGGTCGTGTTGACGGCTGCTTCGACACTGCCAAATGAGCAGGTGGCAGCCATGACCGCCTCGGGCAGTGGGTAGAGTTTGACGGTTACTTCTGTGATCACACCCAGGGTGCCCTCGCTGCCGACCATCAGTCGCGTCAGGTCGTAACCGGCTGCAGACTTCTTGGCACGGGTGCCGGTGCGAATAACCTCGCCCTGTGCCGTTACCACTTCAAGCGCCAGCACGTTCTCACGCATGGTGCCGTAGCGTACTGCGTTGGTGCCGCTGGCGCGGGTGGCCGCCATGCCGCCCAGTGTTGCATCGGCGCCGGGATCAATCGGGAAAAAGAGACCGGTAGACCTGACGGCCTCATTGAGCTGTTTGCGTGTCACACCTGGCTGCACCGTCACTGTGAGGTCTTCGGCGTTGATCGACAGTACCTGGTTCATGCGGCTCAGGTCGATACTGATGCCGCCTTGCACAGCCAGCAAGTGTCCTTCCAGTGACGTGCCAACACCAAAGGGGATGACGGGCACACCGAACTCACTGGCCAACTTCACGGTAGCGGCCACGTCCTGGGTACTTTCGGCGAAGACCACAGCGGCAGGAGGCGGTGCTTCAAAGGAAGACTCGTCACGTCCGTGTTGCTCACGCACGACCAGTGCGGTGCTACAGCGCTCGGCAAAAAGCACCTTTAACGCATCCACAAACGCCGCTGGAACATCCCGCAACTGGAGTTCAGGAACAAGGTGCAAGTTCGGGGTCGGTGCGTTCATGTTGTGTCTCTTTGAATAGTGAAAATTGCAGTGAGCAGCCATTTGGTTTCCGAGCGAAACATTGGCGCCGCCAAAACTCGTAAACAAGCAGATCATCAAGGGCGGTGTCATCATGCCAATGCGCAGGCAAAACCTGATCGCACCGGTGAATCCTGCGTCTGCGCGTCAACTAGGCCAGCAACGTCGGCGGCAGTATACGGGATGCACTAGTGTTTTTGTTTTTTTGCCGGCTTGGGCAGTTTGACCAGCAGTTTGGGATAAGTGGTCTTGACCCCAACAAGAAAGTTGTCGATCACCAGTGTCGTGTTGGCCATAAAGTCGACGTGTGTGACGGCGCCGAAAATGTAGTGTCGCACCGCGAAATAAAACAGGCCACCATGCAGGCTCCAGGCAAATTCCATTTCTTCTGCTGTGACCGCTGCGTCGATTCCTGCGTGGCCGCAATAGCGGCGCAGCTCAATGCACAGTGCATTCAGAAGTTCGTGCTCAATCAGGTCCAGATAGCGCTGGTTCAGACCGGTGTTGGCGAGGCCGGCAAAAATATAAATTCGAATCCATTCAGGCTGATAACTGGCGGCTGAATACTGCCGATAGAACTCGATCAGCCGATCGCGCAGAGGTAAATCCTGGTTATGGATTTGGGCCGCCCACTCTGTCTTCCATCGCTGCAGAAAGATGTGATCATAGATGCGGTCAATCAGCGCCTGCTTGGATGAAAAATAGCGATACAGCAGGGGCTGCGTGATGCCCAAGCGGCGCGACAATTCGCGTGTCTGGCCGGAAAATCCGACTTCCGAAAAAAACGAAACGGCGCCCTCAAGGATTTGCTTTTCCCGCTGTGCCGGCAGCATTCTGCGGCTGCTCTCGGGACGTGCCACCGAACTCTTCTTCTTGGGCGAAGCGGCGACTGCGGAAGTATTCGTGGCCAATTGTGGATCTCTTGGGTGTAATAAGTCCAAGTATAAAGAATCGTTGCGGACACCTTGAAACCGCATCATCAAGACCACATCTTGCAGCGACGCCGGGTGGAGTCGACGCAGGCAAGGGGGCAAAGTTGTTAAACCTGCTCGTTCGCAGGATGACCTCAGGCAATACAAAAGTTTCCAGATTGCGGCTTGGTTGATTGCTCAACTACAGGAAACGAGGCTGCAAACTTGTAAGGCCGCTACGCAGCGGGATGGGGGCCCGTAATGCAGCGTATCCGGAAATACAGAAGTTCAAATTG
>CAITXW010000242.1 GCA_903896425.1 uncultured beta proteobacterium
CCAATTGCAAGGCTTTAAACTGCAACAGGTGGGGTCAGTATTGAATGGAAAACCGGGGTCAAGTTTGCGTGGAAATCAACAAGTAGATGGTTTTGGGTGTCATTAATAAAGGCCGACAAGCGGCCAACCTCGCCGGCATCAAGCCTTGCTTTCAATCCCTGAATTTCGACGTCTTTGGCCGCGGCCGCCTTCTGCAATTCATTGGAAGCCTTGGTTTCGGCAAGTTCGATGGCATTGCGCTTGTCCTGCTCAGCCAACTCAAGCCGGTCGTGCAACTGTTTCTCAAACTCACTGTCGCGAACCTGCTTCAGGATGTCCGCATACCCGGCTTCGTCAATCTTGAATGCTTTCCCGCAGTGCGGGCAGATGATCTCGTGCATGTTGTCGTCCTTCCACGGTCGTTAACTACAGCTGGAGCTGCTGTGGAACAGAACTTTTGCCCCAAGCGTTACAGTCCACATATGTCTGTCCTGACCCACTATAAACCCAGCATAGCGTCAGTTTCGTCGTTGGATGGTGCGGCGGTGGCGTCTGCTGGGCCAATTTCCATGCACGTCTCGCAACTTTTCGGCACAACGTGCCGAGGCCGTGTAAAAACAGATTGGCGGATTAAACTTGCTTGCTCACCGTCCGTGAGCTCAGTGTGGTGCAGGATACAGCGTAAATCTCATCCAGTAGGGTAGTCCCGCCCTCCTCCCTCCCCCAGCCGGCAGAAAACAGCGATTACGAGAATGCGAAAACCCATGCTTATAGCAAACTGGCACCGGAGGGGAGAAATTGAGGTGCTGGTGAGCAGTGGCAGCGGTGGCGGTGGTGGTCGTAGTGATGGTGATGGTGGTGCCAACATCAATGCGGAGGCGACGCACGTGCGCACTGCCTATTTATTTGGCGCGAGGTGTACGCTACACAGCAACCCTTCCAGCCCGCGCACCTGCAGCCACACAACACAGCGCACTGTGCCAGCGCAGTCGCAGTGCCTCCGCCTTGTGCGGGGGCGGGGGGAGGGAGAGGTCAGTGGTAATCGTCCTCGCGTTGGTGGCGGACGGCGCCGATGATGACGGTGCGGTCATCGACGATCTCGAACAGCGCGACGTAGCCTGAGCTTCCGAAGGGGATGATGAGTTCGCGGTGGAAGGGACTACTGCCCACCTTGCGGCAGGCGAAGGGGGAGGACTCCAAAAAGCGTACGCCGCTTTTTATCGCTTGCAGCGCGCGCGCGGCGGTGTCGAGGTCGCCCGCTGCGCTGTCCAGTTCCCGCTGCAGCACAAAATCAAAAAGCTCCTGCAAGTCCTCCGCCGCCGCCGCGCTAAATTCCACCGTGTACTGCATCAACTGCGCTGTGCCCGCGTGCTCCGCGCCGCCGCCAACTTCGCTTCCAGCTTCGCAATAACTACTTCCGCCGCCACGCCCGCGCCCGCACGCTTTGTGTGTTCAATTGCCGCTATGCCGCGGCGCACGAATTCAGCTTGGTTCTTGCGCTTTTGCACTGTCTCGCGCACCGCGTTCTCCACGAACTCGGAAAGCGTTTCGCCCTGCTCCAGCACGCCTTCGAGTTCTAGGCGGAATGCGGGGGCGACGCGGATGGGGGGGATGGTGGCGGTTTTCATGCTGGCATTGTATTGCAATTGCAACGCATTTGGTGCGCCATCATGCTCGCCAGCAGCGCCAGCGTGTCCCGCTTCTTCCTCCCCCTCTAAGCGGGGACTTGACGTGTGACAGCACAAGGGCTTGCGCCCCGGACTTGGTACCGGGTTGAGCTTGCGTCGATGTACTGGATATAATCACAGTATGAAGACAGAAATTCAATACCGCTGGCGCATCAGGTGGTTGGGGCATTGGGCGACAACCGGGCACCATTGCACGGAGGAGCAAATCCGCAGGGAACACCCGGAGGCTATACGCATTGATGATTCACGCAGGGAGCTGAGCATTGCGGATACGTTCGATGAGCGAAAGAACGTCATGTTCCCTACTCCGTCATTCGTCAGGCAGCAGCAGCGGGCATGGGAGAGCAAATGAATACTGCTGCGAGAACTTGGGCAGCGACGTCTTCCGCCAACGAGCGCTGGTGGCGTACGGTGAAACCTGCGCTCGCACGCTGTGCGTTGGTGGTGTGGCGGTGGTTGTAGTGGGCGGTTTGCCGATTTGCACGCTGCTCTGATTTGCCATCGCCAAAGCACGATA
>CAITXW010000243.1 GCA_903896425.1 uncultured beta proteobacterium
AATCGCAGGGCCTGATTGCCGATGGCATCCATTCGCTGTCTGACCTGGTGGCCGACTTCGTGGTGCTGTTTGCCAGCCACCACGCCAAAAAGGATGCCGACGAGGATCACCCGTACGGACATCAGCGCTTCGAGACGGCAGCTTCTCTGGTGCTGGGCACGCTGTTGCTGGTGGTGGGTGTGGGCATGTTGTGGTCGGCTTTTCGCAAGCTCGAGTCTCCCGAGACGGTGGCCACGGTGCACATCGTGGCGCTGTGGGTGGCCGGCGGCGCGCTCATTGCCAAGGAACTGCTGTTTCGCTACATGCTGGCGGTGGCCAAGCGCGTCAAGTCGAGCATGCTGGTGGCCAACGCCTGGCACGCACGCTCCGACGCCGCCTCTTCGCTGGTGGTCGGAATCGGCATCGTCGGCAATCTGGCGGGTTATCCGATCCTGGATCCGATCGCCGCGCTGATCGTGGGCTTCATGGTCACGCGCATGGGCTGGGGCTTCAGTTGGGACGCCCTGCACGACCTGATGGACCGCGCCGTGGACGAACAGGAGGTGCAGGCGATTCGCGCCACCCTGCTGGAAACCCCGGGGGTGAGCGATGTGCACGATGTGCGCACGCGCAAGATGGGCGACATGATCGTGGTCGACGCCCACATCGAGGTTGACGCCAGTATCACCGTCGAAGCCGGCCACGACATCGCCGTGCTGGCGCGGCAACGCGTGCTGCAGCGCCATCGCGTGCTGAACCTGATGACGCACGTCGACCCCTGGCACCGGCCCGACCTGGATCATCCGGGTCAGCCGGCGTTGCCGCCAGTCTGAGCGCCTGACCCGGGACCTGGGCCGCTATTTCAATGCAACCGGGCGCGGACAACTAGAATTGCACGCCATCGGGCACGCATTGAGTAATTCTCGACGCCCGAAATCACCATGAAGTTGTTGCATCGAATGCTCGGCGATCGCGATCGAACACCAGCTTCGCGGGATGGGGCCGGGCCGGATTTTGGCCGCGAGCCCACGGGCTTGCAGGCTCTCGGCACGGTTCAAGGTCGGGATCTGCCTGTGGTCAGCCTGTTCTCGATACTCAGTTTCATTTGTATTTCCTGTTCGGCGGTGGCAATCGTGCTTTTCTTCCGCCAGGTCGCCATCCAGGAGATCGTCGAATTCGGCGAGTACAGCAACACCGCACTGGCGGAGGTCTCGCTGAGTACCGTGCGTCCGGGTACGATCCAATTCCTGTCCCATACCAGCTTGGTGAAGCGGGAGCAGTTGGCTGCTGTGACCTTGCCTTCAGATCTCGAACACGAACTCACGGAATTGCAGCAAACACGCGCTGTCGAGCAGGTCAATATCTACAACGGCCAAGGTTGGGTCGTTCACTCTTCGAAGCCTGAGTTGATCGGCAACGACCAGAGCGCCAACCCGGACTTTCGCGCAGCGATGACAGGAAAGATCACGAGTGAGTTGGTTTTTCGCGATGCATTCAACGTTTTCGACAAGAGGTCCGAAGTCGACAACATCATCCGAACCTATGTGCCGATCCGGCTTTCTGCCGGCGATCCGGTCGTGGGGGTTTTTGACATTCGGGTGGTTGGCAATTCCCGCGCC
>CAITXW010000244.1 GCA_903896425.1 uncultured beta proteobacterium
ATGACCCGGTCGGTTTGCAGGCTTTTGTGCTCACCGCGCTGCAAGGCAGTTTTGAGGTTGCCACTTTGGTCCAACAGCACCCGGCGTAGTCCAAAACCAGCCGGGCCACCTTGCCTAAAACCCAGCTCAATCAGGCGGCACTGGCCAGCAAACACCTTGGCCGAGAGTTCCCGGCTGTATTCCCCGGCCATGGCGCGCTTGACACCTTTGACGATGGTTGAGACCGGCGAGCCATCGTTTTCGAACTGCTCGGCAACATAGGCGACCAGGATGCCTTTGCTCTTCAATTTATATTCATGGTACGCCGCCTCGTCAGCGTCCTGAAACCGACCCCAGCGGCTGACATCGTAGACCAGCACCAGGGTGAAATCAGCAACACCCGTTTCCACATCGGCAATGAGCTTTTGCAGTGAGGCACGACCGCCAAGCGACAAGCCACTTTTACCCTCGTCGGCATAGGTACGCACGATCTCGATGTTGCGGCGCTGGGCATATTCCAGAATCTTGTCAGCTTGGTTGTTGGTGGAGTACTGCTGATGCTCGGTGGACATGCGTACGTACTGGGCGGCGCGCAGGGGGGCGGTTTGAGGCATTGGCTGTGAGGCTGAATGGGGCTGGAATTGATCGGGTGGCATGGTTGGCGGGCTCTGGTTGTTGTGGGGGGTGTTTTTTTCAGCCAGCCTTGCGCAAACTGGTGGTATCAATGCGCATTGACACGGGTTTGCTCAGCATCTCTAACAAAATCATGGAGCGCCGTTCAGCATCGGTGGTTTGGTAAATGGCTTCAAGACCAGCAAACGGGCCATCCGCCACAACAACGTGCTCGCCCGGTGCAAACATCGGTTGCGCCGAATGGCTTGTTTCACGGAAGCGGATGTGGTCAATCAGTTGGCCATCGACCTTGGCGGGATGGCCACCAAACGTGACCATTTTGTTGACCCCCAAGGTAGACCGGATGGGTGACCAGCTTTGGCCGGTGCCACTGGTATCAAGCCGTATGAACAAGTAGCGCGGGAACATGACTTCTGCCACCAAAGCGGCTTTGCGCTGGCGAATTTTTTGAACTTTGAGCATGGGCAAGTAGCACTCAAAGCCCTGACGGGACAAGTTGGTCAGCGCAACGGCTTCTTGTCGCGGCTTGGTGTAGATCAGGTACCAGGTCAACGTGGACGAAATTGGCGCGGGCGGTGGCAGGAGTGGAACGATGGGAACGATGGTTTTATCGCTGGCCGGCTGTGACATGACGGCCTTGGTGATGGCGCGAATCAATGGCAGCGGGCGCTCAGCGGTCAAGACTTGCTCAAGAACGGCCAAAACCTCGCGTTGCTCAAACGCACGGATGTCTTCGAGCCGATAGCCGACCAAAAAGCCCTTTTGCACGATAGAAAGCCCATCGTCTCGGCACCGCAGCTCGTGAAGTGCGCTGGTGGTCAGCCCAAGCCTGTCGGCGGCTTGCTGGGTGGAAATTAGGTCTGGAGCCATGGTTTGTTGATCGCTGGAGGCACTCCGAGTGTCTCAATACTTGTCTCTACTGATTGTATATAAAACTAAAACTTAGTCAAGTTATGAGACTTTTATAAGACAAGGAGTAAGGCAGAATCGACCGATGAAAGTTGGTTACTTACGCCACAGTGGCGCCGAAAAAAAGAAATCAGACACCCAGTTGGCTGTTTTGCAGCTCGCTGGCTGTGACACGTTCTTTGTCGATGATGCGCAGAGCAAAGGTGCAAAGCTACGAGTTGCCTTGAACACCTTGAGCGCTGGCGACTCTTTTGTCGTCGCAAAATTTGACCGCCTTGGGAAAACAATCAAGGGGGTCGTTGACTTGCTCACCGATCTGACAGCAAGGTCCATCACCTTTGTGGCCGTTGAAGACAGTGTGGACACCAGCACCGCTGATGGCCGATACCTGGTTCACATCATGACTCGGCTGGCACTGATGGATAAATTGCTGCGCTATGAGCGAACCAAAGTGTCCCTCGCCATCGCCAAAACGAAAGGTCGCACAGGCGGGCGACCACAGTCACTCACGCAAGAAAAGTTGACCGAGGCCAAAAAACTGATAGACGGCGGCATGCCCGTGCGCGCCGTTGCAAAAATTGTCGGATCGAGCCGGGCCACGCTGTACCGGGTGTTGGGGGCGAAGGCGGTTGGGTGATTTTTTGGGTGCACTTCGCACCACGGCCAAGCGTTTCCGAATGTTGATGTCCACTGATGCAAGTCAAGCAAAGCGCGACGTGTCTGTATGACTAAGGGTCTCGGGGCAACGCCCTGAGCAGGGGGCCGATGCCAAGTTTTTTGCGCAGCAGAAAACGTGGGCACAAGGCACTTACCCTGCACACTGAGTCTCTGCTACTCCCAAGCTGCTGGTGAATTGATTCGCCTGTCACCGCGCCTGCCGTTGGATTTTGGTTTGCCTGTCGGGTCGCGTGTCGCCGATGCGTTGACGAAATTAGTTCGACTGTCAGGACGCCTGTCGTGGCGAATATGTGTTGCTGTCAGGCGGGATGTGGTGGCCACTGACCGCATGGTCTTGAGCACGTTGTCGGCGAGTTCCACGCAGTCCACTGCTCGGAGCGCGCCGGCAAGCCTTCCAGCTATCGTCGTGTACCGGGACCAATCCGCTCAATAGCAGAGTAATTTCGAAAACAATAACAAAGTAAATTCTAGATCGATGGTAAAGTAATATTTTTAGCAATATCAAAGTAAATTTATGGACTCACCACGTGGCAAGTCAAGGGGCAATCCGACGCTCGCAACTGCACTGAAGACACTCAAGCGACTTCAGGAAAAGCACCACGGCGTTGTCGAGGCCGCAGACATCAAGGACGATGAGCAGCGCACCATGCTGGTCGACACAGGGTTTCTTAGGCCAGTGATGAAGGGGTGGTACATCTGTAGCAGCCCGAGCGACAACGATGCAGACACCACGGCGTGGTATGCGTCTTTTTGGGCCTTCGTTTCAGGCTACCTGGGCAAGCGCTTTGGCAAGCGGTACTGCTTGAACCCTGAGGCTTCGCTGTTGCTCCAAACGGGTAACACCACAGTGCCCAGGCAGGTCACGTGCGTCACCATCGACAGTGGCACATCCAAGGTGGATTTGCCCTTCGACACCTCACTGCTTGTGTATCCGGACAAAAATCGTGTTCCCAATGCGCGCATGGAAGTCCGTGGTCTGCAGGTCTGGCCAGTTGCCGAGGCCTTGTGCCTGGTCGGCCCTTCATTCTTCTTGAATAACCCGCGTGAGGCCGAGATCGCACTGGCCACTATTCGCCATGCGTCCGAATTGCTACCGACGCTGCTGGCTGGTGACAAGATGGTGACTGCTGCGGGCCGGTTGGCCGCCGCATTCGAGTTTGTCAAGCGCCCCGACGAGGCAGAGCACATCCGCAAGGCCTTCGCCAAGTTCAAAATCTCGCTCAAGCTGGTCAACCCTTTTGAGCTGGCCGAGCCCACGATTGCGCCCGGCAAGGAGCGATCTCCCTATGTGCTGCGCCTGCGCTCGATGTGGGCCGGATGGCGCCAAGATGTCATCAATGTCTTCCCGCCCGCACCAGGCATCGAGAACCAGGGCACCGGCTATCTGGCGCAGGTCGACGAGCGCTACGTTTCTGACGCCTACAACTCACTGTCCATCGAGGGTTATCGCGTCACCGACGAGCTCATCGAACGCGTGGCCCGCGGTGACTGGAATCCGGAGGGCGAACCAGAACACAACAAAACCAGGGACGCGCTGGCTGCGAGGGGCTATTACCAAGCCTTCCAAGCGGTCAAGGAGAGCATTGGCAAAGTACTGGTGCATAACAACGCGGGGCTCGTGGCCAAGCGTGATCACCACGACTGGTATGCCGAGTTGTTCGGCCCGTCCGTGACCGCTGGCATCGTCGAAGCCAGCCAGCTCACCGGCTATCGGCGTGGCCCGATCTTTATTCGCAACTCGATGCACACACCACTACCCAGTGAGGCTCTTCTGGATTCGCTGGAAACGCTGTGGGACTTGCTCGAAGCAGAACCTGAGGCCTGCGTTCGAGCTGTGCTTGGTCACCATCTCTTCGTCTTTATTCATCCCTACTATGACGGCAATGGCCGTATTGGTCGCTTCCTGATGAACACGCTGCTCGCTTCCGGCGGTTACCCATGGACGGTGATTCGGATGAGCCGGCGAGATACCTACATGAAGGCACTGGAGGCCGCGAGCGTCAAGGGCCAAATCACACCATTGGCCGAGTTCATCGCGCAAGAAATGCATGAATGGTCGCCGGAACGCGAGCCCAAGAACGGCTCCAGTTAATTAATTCACTTGTCGGTTTGGGTGTCAGCATCCCTGTCGATGTTGCCGTGACACCTGTCACGTCTCCTGTCACGCCCTCACTTGCGCCCTGTCGGTATGTGAATCATGCACAGCATCCGCTCAGAAATCGACTCCATTCTTCGTGAAGAAATTGAACTTGCCCAAAAAGATGACCCCGCCCTGATCGTGCGGTCAGCCTTCGAAGTCATTGAAGATTTTCTGAGCCAGGGCATGTCGCTGGAGCGAATTGCCGCTGCGCTGCAAAAACATGACATCAAAGTCACCAAGGGGCACCTTGTGCGCCACCTGGGTATGGTTCGGGAGGAACGCGGCCTCCAGCCACTCAAACGAGGCAGAAAGTCGAGATCCCCCGGCGCATTGGCCCTGCCCACATCAATGCCGGTGGCCATGACCATGGACAGGACAGACAGGCCCAATGTGGAAACCCAACGGGTTGGTGCAAGTCAAACCGCGTTTCCTGACGAAATCACCAGGCTCAAGTTCATCGAAGTAAAGGGCGAATGGCTGGATGTCACCAGGATGAACATCGACGACTACTTGACGGTGTCCAAGACCATCCCTGCCAACACAAAGATACCCGATGGCATGTTCGAAATTATTGCCGCAGAAAACAGGATACGGGGCATGTACGAACGCGCGTTACTCCAATATGACGCCGCCATCGCGAAGTGGAAATCGAGCGACTAGCCTCACGCATAAATTTAAACAACCCAAAGGAATGCTCATGATCAAATCGTATTTTGTGGACGGCGACAAAGGTGGCGTCGGCAAAAGTTTCGTCTCCCGGTGCCTGGTTGACAGCTTCATCAACCATGAGGTGTCGGGCATGCCGAAGATTGACAAATTGATCGTCATTGACGCCGACCCGATGAACCCGGATGTGGTGTGCGACAACGGCTACAAAAACGAGGCCGTCAACAACATCCACATCATTGGGCTGCAACGCCCCATCAAATCGGAGGACGACTGGCTGAATCTGATCAATGAATTGGCTGAAACCCAGATCAATGAAACAGACGAGATCCGCCTTGTTTTTTCATTGCCGTCTGCGGCCGGTCTTTACATCACGGAGTCGGTGTTAAGCCTGATGGCCTTGATGAATCCGACACCGATCTGGGTGATGGGCATTGATGCGTCGAGCACCAATCAACTGGAAGCCCGCGTTGGCAAAAGCCCCATGTTCTACCAAAACGGCGTGGTGCTGATCAATCTGAAGCACGGGCCGGCCAAGTCTTTTGAATTCTGGGATCAATCAAGAATCAGGAAGACCCTCTTAAGTGGCGAGGACTATGCCTGGTCAGAACTGGAGTTGCCTGCCATGATGCCGCGCGCAGCCGAGCTGATCGGCTCCATGCCCTTGCACACGGTGATCGACAAGGGCCATGTGCTGGGGTCCGGTGTGGCCATCGGCACGCGCACGGTCGCCCAAACCTACCGTGGCATTGCCGGACGCAAACTGGCGGCCCTGGAGTCTTCAAGATGAGTGATGTTGATGCTGAGAATCAGCGTGTCGGCAACTTCATTTCCGGCGTCGCCGCTCCCCTACCCGCCTCTGCCGTTGCCCGCCGTGCTGGCACCTTGATTGATGAACTGACCGCCCGGCTCGCGCCCACTGGACTGCCATCCGATGTGCAACATATTGTTGACGTGGCGGTGAGGGCCGGCATGGGTGAAAGCGATCCCAACTGGATCTGGCTCTTGCCAGTCTTGTTGCGCCAGGTACCGGCTGCCGCCATGCGCATTGAGTTTGAAGCGCTTTCTGGTGCGTTGGTCAAAGGTGCGCCGGGGCTGGCAAAAGGACCTGGTCACGATGATGACAGTCTTGAGTCAATTGTGTCGATGATGACGGCCATGCGTGGGGAACTGCAAAAGTTTCCGCGCCGCGTCAGTGAGAGTTTGAAGCCTGCTGTCGCTGAAGCTGTGGTGGACTCATTGGAATCTGTGCCTGGTCGCGTCAAAGTCGAGCTGGATGAATCGAAACTGCTGGCGACAGCCCGTGAGGCATTCATGTCGCTTTACGTGTTGGCCGCTATCGGGTTGGGTGCATTTTCAACCGTTGCGGCTTTCATCATTGGCTCCAAATTTGGCTGACGGGGGATGCCGTGCTTGAGCTCTTGATGATGTGCGCACCCGCCGTCGACCCGGTCACCATGGCCGCTGTTGTGAAGCAGGAATCCGGCGGCCAGCCCTGGGTGGTCAACAACAACACGACAAGAAAATCAACGGCCTTTGCGTCCAAAGCTGCGGCCGTGGCC
>CAITXW010000245.1 GCA_903896425.1 uncultured beta proteobacterium
ACCCAGACCGAGCGCGGCGTAGACCGTGCCAGCGAGTTGGCCGACGCCGCCCAGCACCACGACCATGAAGGAATCAACGATGTAGCCCTGGCCCAGATCGGGGCCGACGTTGCCGACCTGGCTCAACGCGCAGCCGGCCAGACCCGCAATGCCCGAGCCCAACGCAAAAGCGTAGGTGTCGATGCGCGCCGTATTCACTCCCATGCAAGAGGCAATCGGGCGGTTCTGCGTCACGCCGCGCACGAACAAGCCCAGCCGTGTACGCGCAATCAGCCAGGCCACAGCCGCCAGCACAAAGACGGCAAAGCCGATGATCACGATGCGGTTAAAGGGCAAGGACAGATTGCCCAGCACCTGCACGCCGCCGCTCATCCACGACGGGTTTTCCACGCCCACGTTTTGCGCGCCAAACAGCGTGCGCACCAATTGCATCAACATCAGGCTGATGCCCCAGGTGGCGAGCAGCGTCTCCAGCGGGCGGCCATACAGGAAGCGGATCACGCTGCGCTCGAGCGCCGCGCCCATCAGCGCCGACGCGAGGAAGGCGACCGGCACTGAGGCCAGCAAGTACCAGTCGAAAGCGCCGGGCAGGTATTTGTGGAACAGCACCTGCACCACGTAGGTGGCGTAGGCGCCGATCATCATCAGCTCGCCATGCGCCATGTTGATAACGCCCATCAGCCCGTAGGTGATGGCCAGACCGAGCGCCACCAGCAACAGGATGCTGCCCAGGCTGATGCCGCTGAAGATGGCGCCGAGCCGGTCGCCCCAGGCCAGCGCGGCTTCGACCTCGCGCAGGCTCAGTTCCAGCGCCGACTTCACATCGGGCTCGGTCTCGACCTTGATCCGCGCCAGCAGCATGGTCTTGGTATTGGCCTGCTTGCTGCTGCGCAAAAGCTTGGCGGCTTCGAGCCGCTTGGCCTTGTCGGCACTGCTCAGCAAAGCGCCGGCACGCACCAGGCCGATCTGCTCCTTGAGTTGCGCATTGCTCTCGGCGGCGTAGGCCTTTTCGATCAGTGGCAGCTTGGTCTCATCGGCGTCGCTTTGCAACTGCTTGATGGCGGCAGCGCGCGTGGCTTCATCGGTAGAAAAGAGCTTGAGCGCGGCCAGCGCCGAATCAAGCTCACCACGCATGCGGTTGTTGTTCATCACGTCTTCAGCGCCATCGGGCACGGCCGCCTCGGCGCCGCTGACCGGGTCGATACCCTTGCCGTCGCGCACGATAAAGACCTTGTCACCGGCCACTTTGACGGCGTCATCTGACAGCGCCTGAAAAAAGGCCGCCGTCCTGGCATCGGCCGTCGCCAGCGCCTTGCCCAACGCCTCAACGCGGGCGTCGGATTCGCCAACCGCGATGGCCCTGGCCTCGTCCGCCGTCAACGCCTGCGCGTGGCTGGCCAGCAGCAGCGCAATGAGAAAACCAAAAAATCGAATCAACATAAATAGAACCTGTAGGGTGGGCACGATGGAGGATGTCCACTCTGCAATTCCTGTTTGTCGCACTGACTTGTCATTGCGGGCCACGACCCGCAATCCATGGATCCCGGATCAAGTCCGGGATGACAGCCAAGGCGAATCGGGGCGAATTGGGATCCGACCCCAATTCAGCTCCGATTCAGCTCTCAGACCAACTTACTTCTTCGCCGGCTCGTCAGGCTTGGAAGCATTGCCTTCGATGTACGGGCTCCAGGGCTTGGCTTTCACCGGGCCGGGGGTCTTCCAGACCACGTTGAACTGGCCGTCGGCCTTGATTTCGCCGATGAACACACTCTTGTGCAGATGGTGGTTCTTTTCATCCATCTTGCTGACGATGCCGCTCGGTGCCTTGAAGGTCTGGCCTGCCATGGCGGCGATCACCTTGTCAACTTCGGTCGACTTGGCCTTCTCGACGGCCTGCTTCCACATGTTGATGCCGATGTAGGTGGCTTCCATCGGGTCGTTGGTCAGCGCCTTGTCCTTGTGACCCGCAATGCCCTTGGCCTTGGCGTAAGCGGTCCACTTCTTGATGAACTCGTCGTTGGTCGGGTTCTTGATCGACTGGAAATAGTTCCATGCCGCCAGGTGACCCACCAGCGGTTTCGTGTCCACGCCGCGCAGCTCTTCTTCACCGACAGAGAAGGCAACCACGGGCACGTCCTTGGCCTTCAGGCCGGCGTTGCCGAGTTCCTTGTAGAAGGGCACATTGGAGTCGCCGTTGATGGTGGAGACCACCGCCGTCTTGCCACCGGCAGAGAACTTCTTGATGTCGGCAACAATGGTTTGATAGTCCGAGTGACCGAACGGGGTGTACTTCTCGTCGATGTCGGTTTCCTTCACGCCCTTGGATTTCAGGTAGGCGCGCAGGATCTTGTTGGTGGTGCGCGGGTAAACGTAATCGGTGCCGAGCAGCACCCAGCGCTTGGCGCCGCCGCCGTCTTTGCTCATCAGGTAATCCACTGCCGGAATCGCTTGCTGGTTCGGCGCAGCGCCGGTGTAGAACACGTTCTTGGAGAGCTCTTCACCCTCGTACTGCACCGGGTAGAACAGCAGGCCGTTCATTTCTTCCACGACCGGCAGCACCGACTTGCGCGAAACCGAAGTCCAGCAGCCGAAGATCACATCGACCTTGTCCTGCCCCAGCAACTGCTTGGTCTTCTCGGCAAACAGCGGCCAGTTGGAAGCCGGGTCAACGACCACGGGCTCGAGCTTCTTGCCCAGAATGCCACCCTTGGCGTTGATCTCGTCAATGGCCATCAGCACCGTGTCTTTCAACACGGTTTCCGAAATGGCCATGGTGCCGGAGAGGCTGTGCAGAATGCCGACCTTGATGGTGTCGGCGGCGAAAGCTGGCAGACTGGTAAGGCCAGCCAGAGCGACGGCAGCGGTGAGCGTCTTGAGAGTAAATCGACGTTGCATGTGAGACCTTCCAAAGTTAAAGAAATCCATCTCGCTGCGCCCGCCCTGCTGCTATTCAGACAGGTCTTGCGTAACGATGGAGTGACTTTAGGGAAGGTCTCGGGATTGGGAAATACGCCGAGTGGCGTATGGGAGCTGTCGTCAACGGTCGATTCAGGCCGCTGGTTGTCAACAAGAGACACAAAGCGGCCCTCCGCTGAAACCACGTGAAAACCGGTGGCAAATTGAAAGCCGACTTTGGATTTCTCCCAATCCAGCCGTTCGTGGACGAGTCCAAAAAATAGGGAAGCTGTCATTCAACTTCGGCAATCAATCTTTCCGATTGGTCGTCGGGACCGCAGTGGGACCAGTCGGCCATCAACTCAAACAGCCCGGCTGGTATAGGAACCTCCGGCAACACTACCAATGCCGACAATGGTGCGCCCCGAAGCACCTATCCGGTCAATATCTTCACGTTCAATCCGGTCACGCGCTTGAACCAAGAATCACCGGTCAGAAAGAGGTGTTCAGAACCCAACTGCAAGCAGCTTGCCGCCTGCAAAGAATCCGGCGTCTTCAGTCCGTGCTTGACGCGGATAGCCGCCGCCAGTTCCACGACATTTTGGTTTAGCTCAACCCAAACCAAGTCAGCGCGCGCAAAGAATGCATCGAATGCCGCCAAGGTCGCACTGTCGTTGGCTTTCATCGGGCCCACACGACACTCCAACCATGTCAGGCGCGACACACCAGCACCAAGCTCAGGGTGTCTTTTCGCAGCGCTCGCCAGTTCCTTGCGAATCTTGGTAGAGAACGGCTCATTACCCTCAATCAAATAGATAAGGGCGCTTGAATCGAAGAATGCGATCACCAGGCACGCTCTGCTTTGAGGTCAGCATCGATTTGATTTTTGCTTCGCTTGCCGGCGGTTGGCTGTGCCAGCAACCACTGCATCGCCGTCAAGCCCGATGGCGAGGGCAACTTTTGATTGGTAAGGCGCTGATAGTCACTCTCGGATAGAACAACGGCGGCCATCTTGTTTCTTTTGATAATGTGCACCGGACCGCGCCGCAAGCTGTCGGCAATGGCCGACATGCCACGGCGCTTGATTTCAGCAACGGAGACAGTGTTGTGGTTCATACAAATAAAATAAAAGTATTGAAATATCGGCTGATGGTACTCAAAAAGGTACTTTTCAGCAACTCAAATATCTTCAGTGTCGGGAGTAAATGAGTTGTCCGGTTCATGGCAAGTAGTCTGTCCGGTTTGCGGAGGAGTGATGCAACACGCCCCCATAAGCCGAGCCCGCTACGTTTCTTCAAGAGCCAGCGGCATGGAATTTGATCAACTTCCGCGCCCTGATAAGGCAAACAGAGACAGCTGACATTCACCAAGGACCGCCCGCGGACAACTTGGTGCCCCTAGAAGTCATTGAGCAAAGTCAGGACCGGCCGTTCGCGGCCCTGGTCCTGGATGTCAAAGCGGTCACGCAGATTACGGGTTCATTTCCTTGACTTGGCCGGCTTCTGCTTAGGTTTGTAGGAAGTCGCAGCGAT
>CAITXW010000246.1 GCA_903896425.1 uncultured beta proteobacterium
TGTGGACGGCCTGTGAATCGCTTGAATTCATCCCGTATCGTGAACAACGGCACAGTTGATATGCCTGTACTCGTTCATTATGAGACCCTATTCTAACCAAAACCTGTGAATTTCAAATTTTAAGTTAGCGAACGCACACATTAAATTCTCAAAAAGACAGAGAAAATATTTTTTCATCTGTCTTTCGAAAGCATCGGCTCTGACCCAAAAAGCCCCTATTTCAAGAAAGGATCAGGCTTTTCCCGACTTCCTGCTTTTTTAGCGGGACGGCCGTATCAGGACGTACTGCGCCCAGTCTCCACGCCGGAACAACAAATTGACAGCCTTGTTCTTGTCCAGTTTTCCCACTACCGCCTCAAACTCACGGACGTTATTCACTTCGACATTGGCAATCTGAATGATCACGTCACCCTCGTGCAAACCAGCGCGCGCTGCTGCGTCAGTCGCCGAGTCAACCTTCACACCGCCCTTGATCTTGAGCTCTTTCTTGAGCGCATCGGGGAGTTCGCTGATTACCAAACCCAGCGCCTGCCCGGCGCTGGATGGCTTGGCTTTTTCTTCCTTGTCAGCAGACTTCTTGGCCGTCTTGTCGGCTTCCAGTTCGGCAATCGTGACCATCAGGTCTTTGCTCACGCCACGACGGAACACAGTGAGCGCACTGCGAGTGCCCGGTTTGGTGCTGCCCACCATACGCGATAGGTCAATGGACTTTTCAATGACTTTGCCTTCAAACCGGGTAATGATGTCGCCAGCTTCAACGCCGGCTTTTTCAGCGGGCGAGCCCGACTCGACAGCGCGCACCAAGGCGCCCTGTGCTTTTCCAAGCCCGATAGACTCGGCCACTTCTTTCGTAACCTGGTCAATCTGGACACCGATCCGGCCCCGCGACACACGACCGGTGGCACGCAACTGCTCGCTGACGCGAACCGCTTCGTCCATCGGAATGGCAAACGAGATGCCCATGGAACCGCCCGAGCGCGAATAGATCTGGCTGTTGATGCCCACAACTTCGCCACGCATATTGATCAGCGGCCCACCGGAATTGCCAGGGTTGATCGCAACATCGGTCTGGATGAAAGGAAGGTAGTCACCCGTTTCCCGCTGCTTCGCACTCACGATGCCCGCTGTCACAGAGTTTTCCAGACCAAACGGCGAGCCAATGGCCATAACCCATTCGCCGACTTTGAGCCGGCTCACGTCCCCAACCTTGACCGCTGGCAGGCCGCTGGCATCGATCTTGACAACAGCGACGTCGCTGCGCTTGTCGGCGCCGATGATCTTGGCCTTAAATTCGCGCTTGTCGGTCAAGGTCACCAGCACTTCATCGGCCCCGTCCAGTACGTGGGCATTGGTCATGATGAAGCCATCGGATGTCAGAACAAAACCAGAGCCAACGCCGCGCGGTTGCTCATCCTCTGGCTGCTGGGGTCGGCGCGGCTGCGGCGCCTGACGTGGCGCATTCGGAATGGGTAAACCGAAGCGACGGAAGAACTCCAGCATTTCGTCCTGCCCCCCCGCTTCAGGACCGCCGCGCTGCGCGACTTTTTCAAGCGTTCGAATATTGACCACAGAAGGACCAACCTGTTCGACCAGATCGGTGAAATCTGGCAAGGTCCGGTTCTGCGCCGTGGCCGGCAAAGGCGAGACCAGGGTGGCTGAGGCGGTCACGGCAAACGCGGCGGCAACAGCGCGGGCGCGCATTTTTTTCCAATCGATTTGAATCATCATCGACCTTTCTTTGAAAAATAAATGGATGAATGTTGCTATTTGGGGCTTCATTGGTTGCGATCAAGACCCTGGGCAAAGACCGCCCGGCGCAGCGCATTCCAGCGCATCGGATTCGACCTGCGCTCCGGCCAAAGCCAGACGCGAGTTCCATCGGCCATGCGCAAACTCAGCACCATACAAAACTGCAAATCAAGATGAACGCCTATCGTGCCGCCAACCAGGGCAGCACCGGCAGTCCAGTTCCATGCCTGGCCGTCCCAGTGCAAATTTCCATCAGGGGTGCGGCGCCAGGCTTGAAACGCCAACAGGCCGGAACCGATCGCGGTGGCTGCAAAGCAGACTTGGCGCCAGTTCTCCGGGTCGCCCAATTTGTGCCACAACAGGCCGGCCAGCAAAGTTATCACAGCAATCCCGATCAGAAGATCAGCATGAAAACGCGAACGCCCCACCGGATAAGTGACCGCTGGGGCGTTGTGCATGGCGGAGAAGCCACCGTCGTCTGAATCTGAAAACAGTGTTTGCGAAGACGCTACGGGGCACGCTTGAATACAAGCGAACCATTAGTGCCGCCAAACCCGAAATTGTTTTTCAGGGCAACGTCGATCTTCATGTCCCGCGCGGTATTGGCACAGTAGTCCAGGTCGCACTCGGGGTCCTGATTGAACAGATTGATGGTTGGCGGGCTCTTCTGATGGTGCAGCGCCAGCACGGTAAAGACAGACTCGATGCCGCCTGCACCGCCGAGCAAATGCCCGGTCATGGACTTGGTGGAGTTCACAACCATCTTTTTCGCGTGATCGCCAAGCGCCGCCTTGATGGCGTTGGATTCGTTGAGGTCACCCAATGGCGTGGAGGTGCCGTGGGCATTGAGGTAATCAACCTGATCCGGGTTCACGCCCGCGTTGCGCAGGGCGCTCAGCATGGCGCGCCGCGGTCCGTCCAGATTGGGCGCTGTCATGTGGCCGGCGTCACCGCTCATGCCATAACCAGCCAATTCAGCATAAATTTTGGCGCCACGCGCCTTGGCATGTTCATACTCTTCAAGAACCATCACGCCCGCACCTTCACCCAGCACAAAACCATCTCGATCCCGATCCCACGGGCGTGACGCCGTTTGCGGATCGTCGTTGCGGGTGCTCAGTGCGCGCATGGCGGCAAAACCGCCTATCCCCAGAGGGGATACCGTAGCCTCGGAACCGCCGGCGACCATCACATCGGCATCACCGTATTCGATCATGCGCCCGGCATCGCCAATGCAGTGCAAGCCCGTGGTGCAAGCAGAAACAATGGCCATATTCGGGCCCTTGAAACCAAAACGGATTGCCACATGACCGGCAATCATGTTGACAATGGTTGACGGCACGAAGAACGGCGAGATACGGCGCGCGCCACGCTGCAAGAATTCTGCATGCGTGTTTTCGATCATCGGCAGCCCGCCAATACCGGAGCCAATCAGACAACCGATTCGGATGGCCAGATCGTCCGTCAGTACATCAAGCGCGGGCAGACCGGCATCCGCAATGGCCTGACTCGCCGCCGCAATGCCGAAATGAATGAAACTGTCCATCGTGCGCGCCTCTTTGGCGCTGATATACGACTCGATCTCGAAGCCTTTGACTTCGCCTGCAATTTTGCAATTGAAGCTTGAAGCATCAAACTTGGTAATGAGATCGATACCGGACTTGCCGGCAAGTATGTTCGCCCAGGACTGAGCCACCGTGTTGCCCACGGGACTGACACAGCCCAAACCAGTTACGACGACACGACGACGGGACATATATAACTTGCAATCAGCAGTTGATCAAAAGAAACGCGCCAGGTCCGCCGGAAAAGGCAGCCTGGCGTACCACAGCGATGAAGCCTAGGCCTTCTTGTGCGTATTGGCGTAATCGATCGCGTTTTGCACGGTGGTGATCTTCTCGGCATCTTCGTCCGGAATTTCAA
>CAITXW010000247.1 GCA_903896425.1 uncultured beta proteobacterium
ATCCCCGCAACGCCTGCCTTCGCAGCCGCATAGTTGGCCTGTCCCGGATTACCCAGCGCGCCAACAACGGACGTGATGCTGATGATGCGGCCATAGCGTTGTTTCATCATGGTGCGCATGACAGCGCGACTCATCCGGAAAACCGCCTTGAGATTGGTGTCGAGTACGGCGTCCCATTCCTCGTCTTTCATCCGCATCGCCAGGTTGTCGCGCGTGATGCCGGCATTGTTGACCAGCACCTGCAGACCACCATGTTCCTTGACGATATCGCCAATCAAGGCCTCCGCTGCGGCGGCATCATTCACATTCAAATTCCTGCCGGCGCATCCGGGGAAAGCCGCCAGCATGGCACCGATCCGGGCTGCGCCCTCATCGGTCGTCGCAGTGCCGACAACCTTCAATCCCTGTTGCGCCAACGTCAGAGCAATGGCGGCGCCAATACCACGCGAGGCGCCCGTCACCAGGGCCACCTGGCCTGCAAACTTGTCATCGTGCATCAACAACCTCCCCTATTGCCATCTCGTTTTTCCGGCCCTGCACCGATCGAATGAATACCACTCATGCCAGCGACCCTTTGACTTCAGCCAGCGTCGCCGGGTCAAACAGCGCCAAGCCGTTCATTTCCGAATCGATACGCTTGACCATACCAGACAACACTTTGCCAGGACCACATTCGACCACGGTGCAAAGACCACGCGCCTTCAGGGCCCTTACACACTCGACCCAGCGCACCGGCCCAAAGGCCTGCCGATACAGCGCATTGCGAATCCGGTCCGCGTTCACCTCTACGGCCACATCAACATTATTGACGACAACAATTTGAGGTGGCAAAAATGCGATGGCTTCAAGTTCTTGCCGAAGTTTTTCCGCAGCCGGGCGCATCAAACTGGAATGAAAAGGCGCCGACACGGGTAGCGACAAGGCGCGTTTGGCACCATTGGCCTTCAACACAATACAGGCTCTTTCCACGGCAGCCTTGCTGCCCGCAATAACGGTCTGCATCGGGTCGTTAAAGTTGACGGCCTCCACCACTTCGCCCGATCCCTCGCCGAACTCGGCTGTGACCGCTGCACATCCCGCGCTGACTTTTTCCGCTTCCATACCCAGAATGGCAGCCATGGCGCCGACCCCTACCGGAACCGCCTCCTGCATCGCCTGCGCCCGCAGCCGCACCAGCGGCGCCGCTTGCGACAGCGTCAGCACACCCGCAGCCACCAGCGCCGTGTACTCACCCAGCGAATGTCCGGCCACCGCAGCGGGCAACGCACCGCCTTCAGCCAACCAGACCCGGTAACTTGCAATGGCAGCCACCAGCATGACGGGCTGGGTGTTCGTCGTCAGCGCCAGCGCCTCCTTGGGTCCCTGCCGGATGAGCAGCGCGATGTCTTCACCCAATGCGTCCGACGCCTCCTGCAGCGTCTCCAGCACCACGGGATGATCGCCCCAGGCGTCGAGCATGCCGACCGACTGGGAGCCTTGCCCCGGGAACACAAATGCAAAAGATGTCATGTTGTCTTTGTCAAAATTTCGTTTGAAACAAGGCGCCCGTGTCTACCGTCACCGTGACCTAAAGGTTCAGCAGCACAGCACCCCAGGTAAAACCGCCACCAACGCCTTCGAGCATCAGGAGTTCCCCAGGTTTTATCTTGCCGCTGCGAACGCCGCTGTCGAGCGCCAGAGGGATCGAAGCCGCCGAGGTATTGCCGTGTTGGTCCACCGTCACGATCACCTTGTCCATCGGCAGTTTGAGTTTCTTGGCGGCCCCTTGCATGATGCGGATATTGGCCTGATGCGGAACCAGCCAGTCAATATCCGCTGCCACCTTGCCCGCCTTGGCCAACACCGCACGGGCGGCTTCATCGAGCACACCAACGGCCAGTTTGAAGACCGCCTTGCCGTCCATTTTCAAAAGAGGATCACCCAGCACCTTGCCGCCTGAGACATGACCCGGCACACAAAGAATACCAACATGCTTGCCGTCGGCGTGCAAATCGCTGGCCAGAATTCCCGGTGTGCGCGATGCCTCCAGCACCACTGCGCCAGCACCATCGCCGAACAGCACACAGGTGGTGCGGTCCTTGAAATCAAGCAAACGTGAAAATACTTCGGCGCCAATCACCAGTGCCTTGCTGGCAGAACCGGCCTTGATCATGGCATCGGCAATGGTCAGGGCATAAATGAAACCGCTGCAAACAGCCTGCACGTCAAACGCGGCGCAACCATGGGCGCCCAACTTGTTTTGCAGGATGCAGGCGGTCGACGGGAACACCATGTCCGGGGTCGAAGTCGCAACGATGATCAGGTCAATGTCCGAGGCCAGCAGTTTGGCTGCTTGCAAGGCCTTTTGCGCTGCTTCAAAGCCGAGATCGCTGCTGCAAACACCGGCGGCAGCGAAATGGCGTGCCCGAATACCGGTTCGCTCGACAATCCAATCGTCCGTCGTCAATACGCCACTGACAGCCAACTCATCGGCCAGATCAGCATTGGTCAATCGACGTGACGGAAGACAACTTCCAGTACCGGTAATGCGTGAATAGAGTCTCATTGATCAAGGAAGTGCGACCGTGTCGCTGGCCTGCGAGGGTGCAATATTAGCCAAAAGAGGCGCTGCGTGAGAAATCCGGACCTTCACGCGGTCCAGCAGATTGTTGCGGGCGGCATCATAGGCACGTGCCAAAGCATATTCAAACGCCATCTCATCGGCTGAGCCATGGCTCTTGAAAACCAGACCCCGCAAGCCAAGCAAGGCGCCGCCGTTGTAGCGACGATGGTCCATGCGTTTCTTGAGCGCAGCGATCACGGGATAGGCACAAAGGGCGGAAAACTTGGTGAAAACGTTGCGGGAAAATTCGGTCTTCAGGAAGTTCACGATCATGGTTGCCAGGCCTTCGCTGGCTTTAAGGACCGCATTGCCGACAAAACCGTCGCACACGACAATATCGGCCGTCCCCTTGAAAATGTCATTGCCCTCGACATTGCCGTAGAAATTGAAGTCGCCTGCCGCGGACGCTGCGCGCAACAATTCACCGGCCTTCTTGATGACCTCGTTGCCCTTGATAGCTTCTTCACCGATATTGAGCAAGCCAACCGTCGGGTTGTCGTTGCCGCTCAAGACGGAGACAAGAGCCGACCCCATCATGGCAAATTGCAGCAAATTCTCGGCCGAGCAGTCCACATTGGCACCCATATCGAGCACCGTGGTACCGCCTCCTTTTGCATTCGGTACCTGTCCAGCAATGGCAGGGCGGTCAATACCGTCGAGGGTCTTGAGCACGTAACGTGAAATCGCCATTAAGGCAGCGGTATTGCCGGCCGACACCGCCGCTTGCGCAGAGCCGTCCTTGACCTGCTGGATCGCCACGCGCATCGAAGAGTCCTTCTTGCGGCGCAGTGCGACCTCAAGCGGGTCATCCATTCCGACCACTTCAGTCGCGGCAATCGCTCTGGCGCGCGCATGGACAAATCCACTCAAGCTGTCGGCCAAACCAACCAGCAGCAACTGAGCCTCAGGGTGCTGATCCAGGAAATTTCGACAGGCCGGTAGCGTCACGGCCGGGCCGTGATCGCCGCCCATACAGTCAACGGCAATGGTAATCATGGGAGCTTGGTGCGGCCGAAAAACGGAACAGGGTTATCGGGCGCATAAACGACAAAGCCCGATGCTACAAACACGGTAGCCTCGGGCCTTGGCTTGATTCAGACGATCAGGCTTCAGACTTGGTCTTGAGCACCTTGCGGCCACGGTAAAAGCCGGTTGGGCTGATGTGGTGACGCAAATGGGTTTCACCCGTGGTGGGCTCAACCGCAATGCCTGGCACGACCAAGGCATTGTGCGAACGGTGCATACCGCGCTTTGAAGGTGACTTCTTATTCTGTTGGACGGCCATGGTCCGCTCCTAAGCATGGGCACTGCACTTCTCGCAATGCCTTGGGTTGGTGAAAATCGCGGCGACTACAGCCAGCGCGAAGCCTCGGATTATAGAGCAAGTCGTTGCGCTAGTCTGCCGGTCTGCTTTTGAGCTGCGCCAAAGCCGCAAAAGGCTGTGTCTTTTCCAGCAGAGCGGCCTCGAAACCCGGGTCGGCTACAACCAACTTGACCGCCACCGGGCAAGTGTCATGGCGCGGCACCAGGGGCAGAGCCATCAGCACTTCGTCTTCGATCAACTCAGCCAGGCTAAAGGCCGGGCTTAGAACCAGCAGGTCCTCCTCTGTCTCGGCATCCTCGGCTGCTGCTGCCTCCTCGCTTTCGCAAAAGCGGAAAGATTGCTGCACCGCCACGACGATGTCAGCCGGCGTCAAGCAGCGCTGGCAAGTCAACGGCAGCACGGCGTTGACCGTCAAATGCAGCCAGACCTGCTCGGCACCGGACTCATCAACGCGAAGTTCACCCTGCGCCTCCCAGTCAAGAATATATTCAGCGCCCAGCCCTTGTGTTTCCTGCATGAGGCGCTCAAATTTCGATAGCGCACTGTGCCCATTCAGGGTACGCGCGCTGTTTGCGAAGGCATTCACATCCAAGTGCGCCGGGAGAGTCTCTTGTTTCATGCCCGCAGTGTAAGAGAATGACGCCATGCCCGCACCTACTTACCGAAAACTCATCCTGGGCTCGACCTCGCCCTACCGCCGTGAATTGCTCGGACGCCTGCGCATCCCGTTTGAAGTGGCCGCGCCGGACGTGGATGAAACACCGAACGCCGGAGAAACGCCACGGCAACTGGCCTGTCGCCTGGCGATGGCCAAGGCCCGTGCTGTGGCGGCCCGGTTTCCGGATTGCGTTGTCATCGGCTCGGATCAAGTTGCCGATCTGGACGGGCAAACCCTGGGCAAGCCCGGCAACCACGCCCGCGCGGCCGCCCAGCTGCGGCAAATGCGCGGCAAGACCGTCATTTTCCAGACAGCAGTGGCGGTGGTATGCCAAGAGACGGGCTTTGCGCAAATGGACCTGGCACCGGTCAAGGTGCTGTTTCGCGACCTGAGCGACGCCGAAATTGAAACCTACCTGCAGGCAGAAACGCCTTACGACTGCGCCGGCAGCGCCAAGAGTGAAGGACTCGGTATTGCCTTGCTGGAATCGATCGAAAACGACGACCCGAGTGCCCTGGTCGGCCTGCCGCTGATACGCACCTGCCGGATGATTCGCGCTGCCGGCGTCAAGGTGCTATGACCATGACAAGCATTCCACCCCATCCGAAGGGTCGTCTCTACCTCGTTCCGGCGCCGCTTGATTTCGGCTGCGATGCGCAAACCGATCTGCAGGACAGCATTCCCCTGGGCACACTGACCATGGCCGCGCAACTGGAATACTGGGTCTGCGAAAACGCCAGATCGGCCCGTGCCTACCTGAACCGCGTCAACAAAGTAATTCCGTTGCGGCACGCGCTTCAGGCCCTCCACGTCCAGGAACTGCCGCGCGAAGTGCACAAGAAGGGCGATCACCAGGGCAACTTCGATGCGCGCCCCTTGCTGCAGCCAGCCCTGGCCGGACACGACATCGGGTTGATGAGCGAAGCCGGCATGCCCGCAGTTGCAGACCCGGGCTCGTCGGTGGTGCGTGCGGCCCATGAACTCGGTCTTGAGGTTGTGCCGCTGGTCGGCCCGGTATCCCTGCTACTGGCCTTGGCAGCCAGTGGACTCAACGGCCAGAATTTTGCGTTTGTCGGTTACCTGCCGCAGGATGCAACGGAACGCGCCCAGCGCATCCGCGAACTCGAGGCCCTGGCCCTGCGGACCGGGCAAACCCAGCTCTTTATCGAAACGCCCTACCGCAATGCCGCCATGCTGCAGACACTGCTGCAAACCCTGCAGCACAACACCCGGCTTGCGATTTGCAGCGGACTAACCCTGAGCCAGGCCATTTGCGCCAGCGACAGTGCGAAAAACTGGCGCCAAAAGACCTCGCCGCTGAACAACGCCACGCCAGCCGTATTTGCGCTGGGACGCTGAAACCAATCAGCGCAATTGCGTCGCCGAGCGCATGGCGCGCACCGAGCCCTCGCCAATGGCGGCGCCAAAACGCTTGGCCAAACGCTCGGCCACGTTTTCGCGGCGGGTGTAATCAATGATTTCTTCCGCCTTGACAATCTCGCGCGCCACAAAATCGAGACTGCCCAACTGATCGGCCAGGCCCAATTCGATCGCCTGCTGACCGCTCCAGAATAAACCGCTGAAGGTTTCCGGCGTTTCCTTCAGCCGCTCGCCGCGGCCAGCCTTGACCACGGCGATGAACTGATGATGGATTTGATCGAGCATGGTCTGGGCAAAGGCGCGCTGTTTCTGGGTCTGCGGACTGAAAGGATCCAGGAACCCCTTGTTTTCACCCGCCGTCATGAGTCGGCGCTCAACACCGAGTTTGTCCATCAGACCCGTGAAGCCGAAACCGTCCATCAGCACGCCAATGCTGCCGACGATACTGGCTTTGTCAACAAAAATCTTGTCGGCGGCCACTGCAATGTAATAAGCAGCCGAGGCACAGGTTTCCTCAACCACGGCATAAACCGGCTTCTTGTGCAAGGCTTTGAGCCGCAGGATCTCGTCATTGACAATGCCCGCCTGCACCGGACTGCCGCCCGGCGAGTTGATCAGCAAGACGACCGCCAGTGCGCCATCGTCTTCAAACGCGCTGCGCAAGGCCACCACGGTAGCCTCGGCGCTGGCCTCGCCACCGGATGCAATTTCACCCCTGATCTCGACCACCGCCGTGTGCGGCATCGAACTATCCTTGCTCGGTCCGTTGTGACTGATCCCAATCCAGGCCGCAATCACAATGATCGCCAGCCAAGTGAAACGGAAGAAATTGCGCCAGCGCCGGGCCAGCCTTTGCTCCTGCAGCGAGGCAAAAGCGAGCTTCTCCAGCGTCTCACGCTCCCAGCTATGGGCGTCCGAGGACGACACTTTGGCGGTCTTGGTCGTGGCGCCGCTGTCAATTGCGGCAGGCTGCTCTCGTGTCATGTCAGCTTGTGCACCAGACGCCGCTTGCGCCTCAATTTCGGGATCGTTCATATCAGGACTCGCTGGGTATCAGGTTGGCTGCAGTATGCCAGTGCACACAGCCGTTCGTCTCTGACACCGCGATCTTGATCAAACCACCGCGACACGGGCCACTGCGGCAGGCCCCGGTTTGCGGCTGGTACATGGCGCCGTGCGTGGCACAAATCAACCACTGACCCGAAGCATCAAAAAAACGATTCGGCACAAAATCCATTTCCATCGGCACATGGGCACAGCGGTTCAAGTACGCATAGGCCTGACCCTGAAAACGAATGGCAAAGGCACTGCATTCGCGCCCGTCGTAGCGGACTTCAAAGGAAACAGATTCTCCACTGTCAAGCAGCGCAACTGAATTGCACAAGAAGACGGTCTCTGTCATGGCCAGCATGGTCCGTTCAGGCATTGTTCAACAGCCAGCCATGCAACTCAAGCACCGTGTGCGCAACAAAGCGTGGCTTCAGAACATGAAAGGCATCGGGCTCATGGGCACCATAGCTGACCCCCACACTGTGACAACCGGCATTGAGCGCCATCTGCAGGTCGTGCGTGGTGTCGCCAATCATCAGCGTGCGCTCCGGCTTCACGCCAAACTCGCTCATCAGCTCCTCCAACATGCGCGGATGCGGCTTGCCCTGCGTTTCATCGGCTGTTCTCGAACCATCGAACATGCCAACCAGTTCCACCGCTTGCAAGACATGGTCCAAGCCTTGGCGGCTCTTGCCGGTAGCGACCGTCAACCAGTGCTGGCGTGATTTCAGGTCTGCCAGCATCGGCAGCACGCCTTTGAACAAGCTGATGTCCTGCTGGTGGGCGATGTAGTGGTGCCGGTAACGGGCACCGAGCTCGGGGTAACGCTCAACCGGCACATCGGGCGCAGCATGGGCCAGCGCCTGCATCAGGCCCATGCCGATGACGTAAGCCGCATCGCGGTCACTGGGCCTCGCGCCACCGACGTCGCACACCGCCTCCTGGATGCAGCGCGTGATGAGCGCCGTGGAATCAAACAGGGTGCCGTCCCAGTCGAAAGCGATCAGGTCATAGTGTCGGGAGCCAGAGGCATCAGGGCGCGCAGGGTGCAGCATGGTTAACAAAGGTTTCGAGTTCAGGAGGGAGTTGCGCCAACAGTTCGACACGCTCGCCACTGGCAGGATGATTGAACTGCAGACGCCAAGCGTGCAGAAACATCCGCTTCAGGTTGGGCAGCATAGCAGGCCGTTGCAACGCCTTGTTCAGTTCAAAATCTCCATACTTGTCGTCGCCCAGGATCGGATGGCCTTCGCTGGCAACATGTACACGGATCTGGTGCGTGCGCCCGGTCTTCAGGGTGACTTCGAGTAGGCTCAGTTCTACGGAACTTTCCTTGGCGGATGCAAGCTTGCAGGTGAGCCGTTGCGCCACCTTGACCAGCGTAACCGAGTGCATGCCGTCCGGATCCTCCTTTGAGACCACCTTGACGCGCCGCTCACCGTCGGGCAACAGATACTTGTGCAAGGGCTTGTCCAGCACCTTTTTGTTCGCCGGCCAGCGCCCTGCCACCAGCGCCAGATAGGTCTTGCCGGTTTCGCGCTCTCGGAACTGATCCTGCAGGTGTTTGAGGGCGCTGCGCTTCTTGGCGATCAACAGGATGCCACTGGTATCGCGGTCCAGGCGGTGCACCAGTTCCAGAAATTTGGCTTGCGGTCGCGCCATGCGCAACTGCTCGATCACGCCAAAACTCACGCCCGAGCCGCCATGCACCGCCACACCAGCCGGTTTGTCGATGGCCAGCAGGTGCTCGTCTTCCAGCAGAACAACAAATTCACGCGCCGGCGCACCACGCGCCACCTGGTCCGCCATGGCCTGCGTCTTTTCAGCGGCGCGCTCGGAAACCCGCAGCGGCGGCAAGCGCACCATGTCACCGGCCTGCACCCGGGTATCGGCCGCGGCGCGCCCCTTGTTGAGGCGCACTTCACCACTGCGGATGATGCGGTAGACATGGGTTTTGGGCAC
>CAITXW010000248.1 GCA_903896425.1 uncultured beta proteobacterium
ATGTTTACCGTGCCTGCCATCTGCTCGATGTGGTTCGGCAATTCCTGCCCGAAGTTGCCGATGCGCCAGCGCCCGAACCCGTCAGTACGCTCGCATCGTGGACGGCTGGGTGGAGCAAATTGGTTTGGACCCGGCAGCTTACGGAACACATTCAATGAGGCGCACCAAGGCATCGCTCATCTACCGGCGCACCAAAAACCTGCGTGCCGTACAACTTTTACTTGGCCATGCCAAGATCGAGAGCACGGTCAGGTACCTTGGAATTGAGGTAGATGACGCCTTGGAAATGGCGGAGGACACAGAGGTTTAACGCACCCCGCAGACTCACGACTGGCCAACAATCTGGCGCAGCCCTTGGGACTCTTGACTCCCTCGGGCGGGCGCCTGATCGTCAGCTTTGCAGCAGGCAGTTCGAGGCGGGAATCGTCCTGGGCTGAGGCAAGCTGCCACCTGCGGTTCTTGTCTCGCCGGCTCCAGAAGACACGTTCCGGTCTTTCACGCGGTACAGTCGTAAGTCAAGTACGCAGCGAAAGCTGCCTTCCAGCGGCGACTCCCAGTTTGATAGGATGCTGGCAATGTTCCAAGTCCATCCCTTCTGCTAGCTCATTCGTAAGCCCGAAGGAATCATCTCTCATGACTCTCGAACTCCGCAAAGCCCGGGCAGAAGACTTCCCCGCACTTCAGCAAATGCTGGAGTTCTACCAATACGACCTGTCCGATATCTGGCTGCAAGATGCCGATACCGAAGCGAGGTACGGCTACAGCTTGGAACGTTATAGGCTTGACGAACGGTTCCACGCGCACGTCGCACTTGTTGGTTCGCAGTACGCTGGCTTGGCGCTCGTATCCCCGGCAGTCGTCACGCTAAAGGAGGGCTCGTGGATGGAACAGTTCTTCGTGCTCAAGCGGTACCGCCGAACAGGCATTGGCCGCGCTCTAGCACTGCATTCGCTGAAAAGCCATCCAGGCCCTTGGGAGGTCGGCCAGATGCCTTCGAATGTTGCTGCCCAGGTCTTTTGGCGCAAGGTCATCAGCGAGCAAACCTGCGGTGAATATGTCGAAGTTCAGGTAACTGAGGGCTGGTGGCAAGGCCACTTGCAGCAGTTTCACGTTCAGACTGCGGCCTAACCTGACTTGAGCGGACACGGGTCGGCAACGATAACTCGTGCGGGCGGCCTCTGCCTTCACAATGGATGTCAGTTTCAGGGCGGCACGTATTTCAGGATGGCAGCGAAAGCCGACCTTCACTACACTGCTGCTGAGTACATTCAACGGCCTCGCTGAGCCGCCAGTCAACCAATAGGACGCAGGTCAATGCCATCCAATTTCACAAGCAACGACCTATCTTTCTCTCCCGTGTCCGAAGACGATTTTGAAGACTTGCTTGCGCTTCGAATTGCGGCAATGAAGGATAGCCTCTCGCGTATCGGTCGCTTCGACCCATTGAGGGCGCGTGAGCGTTTCCAAAGTGGGTTTTCTCCTGAAAACACCCGTCACGTGGTCGTGTGCGGTAGCCGTGTAGGGTTTGTCACCGTCAAGCCCTGTGACGACGGCTTGTTGCTTGACCATCTTTACGTTCTCCCCAGTTTTCAAGGGCGCGGTATTGGTACATTGGTTCTCGCTTCGATTTTCCAGGTCGCGGATACTGATGGAAAGCAAATTAGAGTCGGTGCCCTCAAGGAAAGTGACTCCAACCGCTTCTATGAACGCCATGGATTCAAAGTGGTTTCAGAGGGCGAGTGGGATAACTACTTTGTAAGGCCATGTCAAACGCTAGCGTAGTGTCCTTCTAGCCTTCGCCCATCGGGCGGAATGAGTAGCTTCTTGGTTGTCCTTGATGCTTCTCGTTGACAACTGCAGTGGAGCGGCGCGAAAGTCGACAATCAGCCCATTACAGTTGGTTTGCAGCGGTACCGGTCTCACGCCGATGCCTTCCAGTTTGATACGAGGCAGGCGTTTACCCAAGCCGTCGCCCCAGTTGACTTGTTTGATTGGATATAGAAGATGCTCGTTGAGGCGTTCAAATACAAGCAGTGGGCCGACCAGCGTATCGTGGATGCGGTCAACAATATTAACTGTGGAAACTTCCCGTCTGCCGTAGCTTTTGCACGGCAACAGCTAAATCACATGATTAGGGTTGAGGAGTTATTCCGGGCACGACTAGATGGCGCACCGGTGCCCCACCTTTCCACCAATGCTGAGATTGTTCCTGAGCTCGTTGCGCTTATTGAAAGAATCAATGCATCGAATCAGTGGTTCTCAAGTTACGCCGAATGTCTGGAGGACTCCCACCGCCAGCAAACCGTGTCTTTTCAGTTTGTGGATGGGAAGCGTGGAACCATGACGCGCCTGGAAATACTCTTTCACATAATCAATCATGGTACATATCACAGAGGAGCCATAGGTCACTGTCTAGACCTGGCAGAGGTGCCTCATCCTGCGGATACGTTCACTGTGTTTATTCACTCGGCTGAGCCAGAACGTCGCGGGCCGGGAGCTTTCTGAGAAATCAGAATCAACCCTTGTGTGTTGCGGGTTTGCAGCGAAGTCCTCCATCGCGCGGAACAGCGCCGGGTTGACGCACTTGATCTTCCGGTTCTCGTGCAACCTGTAGAACGCGCTGATGTTGTCATCCATCACCCAATGCGACCGGGCGCCGCTGTTGATGCTGTGCTGCCACGCGAAGTTGCGCGCGGGACCCGGGCCCGTGCCGCGGGTGTTACCGAGGTCATCACAAAGCTCGTACGTCGCCTTGCAGCCCAGGTCCAGCTCGATAACGTCCGCCGTTAGCCCCAGGCACGCGACGGCCGAGCGGTACGCGTCGACTTCCTGCGGCTCGACCACGATGAAGTGCCGTATCCCCATCGTGGTGAGCGCGCGCGACGTCTGCATGTACTTGCTGCGCCCCTTGCTCACGACGTACATCGGGTGCTTTGGTTGGGTGTCGTCACGCATAGACCACCGCCGCTGCGACTTTAACGACCTCCGGGTACCACACCCACTTCGTCTTGTCGGTGAGCTTTTGACCGATCAGCTTCGCGAATGCGTTGACCGCCGCCTGATCCTTGCAGTGCACTTTGATCGTACGGAACGGTCCTCCGTCCGGCTGATTGAACTCCGGCATCCCCTGCCATGCGTTTTGCGCTTGCGGCTGGGCCGTCTCAGGCTGGGTCTCATCTAACCCGATCGCCAGGTCTTCCACGCCGGTGCTATCAGGCTGCGTCGCGCGTAGCTCGATCGCCAATTCTTCCACGAAGGTGTCGATTCCGTCCAAGAGCGCCGCGATCTCGACCTCGCTGAAGCCGGTCAGATTGAATTCGAAGTCCAGCTCGGTGAGGCGGTCGAACTCCGCTTGCAGCGCCATCTCATCCCAACCGGCGTTGAGCGCGAGCTTGTTGTCAGCGATCACGTACGCAGCCTTCTGTGCGTCGGTGAGCCCGGTCAGCACGACGCACGGCACCGTCGTCATCTTCACTGACTTCGCGGCGAGCACGCGCCCTTCGCCCGCGATGATCGTATCTTTCTCGTCGATCAGGACCGGGTTCGTGAACCCGAATTGGGTGATCGAGGCCGCGATCTGAGCGATCTGCGCCTCGCCGTGCTTGCGTGGGTTGTGGCCGTACCGGATAAGGTCGGCGATCTTGCGTTCAAAAATTTCCATCATGTTTGGCTCCTTCTGGTTGGCCAGCAGCAGACAGACCCCCAATGACGAGGAATATCTACGTCAGTCACAGTGGCTTGGACTGACAAGCGCAACACGCGCTTTGCGGGCGCACCGGGGTGGAGTCGAACCACCCTTGAGATCCTTATCTCGGTGCGATATCAGGAGCTAATCCGGTAGGGCATCCTGGGGGTGACGTCACGGAGTGGGCACAGCGGAACTACCCACGGCAACGCAAGGATTTGGTTTCATTGACGAAGCGACTCAGCGTGAGCGTGGCTCCTGACAAGATCGGCCTTGAGCGTGACGCGCTGATGCTGGTGAAGATTGCGCCTTCAATGCTGAAGGTTTCGGCTGTGCAAGCACCGGCGCCAGTTGTGCCAGCTCAGGAAGCGAAACAGGCAGAGATCGAGACAATTTTGACGGTCACCCAAAGACCACGGTTGCCCTTTGGCAAGCGGTTAGTGCTGGCGTGGGGTGTACTGCTAGGAGATGCGTAACGGCAAACAGGCTCAGACTGAGACGACTAGCGTTTTTGGCGGAAGATTGTGAGCGCGAAAAACTGGCAAAGCCGCAACTTCTTGGGAACCTTCGGGTTCCCTTTTTTTGTTTGGATACCCTGATCGACAAGTGGGGGCGGACTACATCGCCACATTCACACCCATCATGGAGCAGAGGCTGGTGCTGGTGCTGGCAGGAGTGCGTTTGGCAGGGCTACTGAATCGTGCGTTTCGGTGAGGATGTGAGCATCTAAAAAATGGTAGGTTTATAGGGGCATATTATCCTCATGAGCGGGCCGCCAGGATCGGGCAAGTCGATGCTGGCGCAGCGCTTTGCCGGTCTGCTGCCACCCATGACCGACAGCGAGGCGCTGCAAAGCGCAGCGGTGGCCAGCCTGGGCGGGCGCTTCTTGCTGGAGCGCTGG
>CAITXW010000249.1 GCA_903896425.1 uncultured beta proteobacterium
AAAGATCACCTCGACGCCCTCGCCGTCAGCCTGCTGCTGGGCTGCTGCCTGTTCTGGGGCTTTCAGCAGGTTCTGGTGAAAGCCACCATTCCCGATCTGCCGCCGGTTTTCCAGGCTGCTTTGCGCTTTGTCGGTGCGACGGCCCTGCTCTGGTTCTGGTGTCGCTGGCGCGGTGTGCGCCTGTTTGAGCGCGATGCTTCGCTCTGGCCTGGTCTGACGGCGGGTTGTTTGTTTGCGCTGGAGTTTGCCTGCCTGTACGCCGGTCTCCAGTTCTCGGCCGCCTCGCGCCTGACCGTGTTCCTGTACACCTCACCATTCTGGGTCGCCGCTTTACTCCCTTTCTTTGTCCCTTCTGAGAAGTTGCGCCCGCTGCAATGGCTGGGCCTGGGACTGGCGTTCGCAGCCGTCGGCTTTTCCCTGCGCGACGCCTGGGGCGCAGCAAGTCCGGCTAACCAGTGGCGCGGCGATCTGTTGGCACTGGCCGCCGGGGGTTTCTGGGGCCTGACCACCATCGTCATGCGTAGCACGGGGTTGACCCGCGTTTCAGCAGAGAAACTGCTGTTCTACCAGGTCAGCGTCAGCGCGCTTGTGCTGCCATTTCTGTCCCTGCTGCTGGGCGAGCACTGGGTCTGGACGTTCAGCGCCTTCGCCGGTATTTCGCTGTTGATACAAACCGTGGTGGGCGCCTTCGCCAGTTACCTGGCCTGGATGTGGATGCTGGGGCGTTACCCGGCGACCAAGATTTCCGCCTTCGTCTTCCTGACGCCGGTCTTTGCCCTGCTCTTTGGCTCGCTCTGGCTGCATGAACCTGTCACGCTCAACCTGATCGCCTCGCTCGCCATGGTGGCGGTCGGCATCATGCTGGTCAACCGCCGACCGACAGCCTGAGCCAACAACTTACAGCACGGCGTCCAGCCGCAAAGCCGCAATCGCGGCGGCATCGAATCCCAATTCAACCATCACTTCATCGGTGTGCTCGCCCAGCGCTGGCGGCGCGCGGCGCAAAACCGGTGGCGTGGCCAACAAGCGCAGCGGGCTGGCCACGGTTGCGATCGATTCAACCGCCGTCTGAGCGGTCGTCTCTGGCGCCACCGCCTGCTTTACCACCAGCCCACGCGCCGCCACCTGGACGTCGGCAAACGCTTGACCCATGTCGTTGATCGGCCCGCACGGTACCGCCTTATCCTCAAGCAAGGCAATCCATTGCGCCGTGCTACGGGTGCGCGTCACCGCCTGCATGGCCGGGATTAATTGTTCGCGGTGTTTTACGCGCAGGGTGTTGCTGGCAAAACGCCGGTCGACCGCCCAATCGGTCTGGCCAGCGGCCTCACAAAAACGGGCGAACTGACCGTCATTGCCAATGGCCAGCAGCATGGAACCATCCAGGGTCGGAAAGTCCTGGTACGGCACCAGACTCGGGTGACTATTGCCCTGGCGCTGGGGCACCTGGCCGCTGTTGAGAAAACCGGCGGCCTGATTGGCCAGGATCGCCATGCCGACATCGAGCAAGGCCATATCGATGTGCTGGCCGGCTCCGGTCCGGTGCCGCACCTCCAATGCAGCCAGAATAGCGCTGCAGGCGTAAATTCCAGTGAACAGATCAACCACGGCCACGCCAACCCGCTGCGGCCCGCCACCGGGCACGCTGTCGGGGCGGCCCGTGATACTCATCATGCCGGTCATGGCCTGGATCATGAGGTCGTAGCCGGCACGCTCGGCGTACGGCCCATTCTGACCGAAACCGGTCACCGAGCAGTAAATCAGGCGTGGGTTGATGGCTTTGAGACTCTCATAATCCAGCCCGTAGTTCGACAGTCCACCGACCTTGAAGTTCTCGACCAGGATGTCACTTTGCGCTGCCATCTGACGGATCAGCGCCTGCCCCTGCGCGTTGGCCATGTCAATGGTGACGGAGCGTTTATTGCGGTTGCAGGCGGTGAAATAACTGGCCTGATCGGTGGCATTGCCAGTACCGTCGTGCAGGAAGGGCGGACCCCAGTGGCGCGTGTCGTCGCCAACCCCAGGGCGCTCGACCTTGACCACGTCGGCACCCAAATCCGCCAGCATCTGCGTGCACCAGGGGCCAGCCAAAACACGGGAGAGGTCGAGGACCTTGATGTGACCCAGTGCTGAAGGTTTTTCGTTCATGGATTTCTTTCGTCTACCTGCGATTGGCATACCCAAACGTCCGCCGCAGCGGCCGGGGCAATGGGACCCGCCGATTTGTGCGCGTTTGGCACCATGAGGCGGGG
>CAITXW010000250.1 GCA_903896425.1 uncultured beta proteobacterium
TCGCCAAACTGGTATAGCTTGGACGGTGCGGCGACCAAGCGTCCCTGGATCTCAATCAGGCCTTGCGGACTTTCAATCGGCGGCAAGCCGGTGCGATCAATAAAGTTGCGCGCCACCCAGCCGCGCTGCACCAGCACAACCGCCGCACCGCCCTCCAGTTGCAGCGGCGTGATGACATACAAGCCCGGCTTGCTGTTCATCTGGCGGTTGTCCAAAAAAACCGTGCGCTTGGTCAGCCAGCGCCCGCGCAACACAACGCGCCGCTGCAGCTCGCTCGATGCGTCCGGCAGCGCCGCCAGGGCCGTGCTACCCAGCGCTGGCAGCGCAGCCCGGGCCTCCACGCGCAAATGCATAGCCTCTTTCTGCGCGGCACGCGACAGTTGCCAGCGCCCGAGCGCGAGCGTCGTCCCCAGCGCCAGCACGGCGCAGAAGGTCAGCAACATAAAACGCCAACGCGAACTCACGGGATAATCCAATTCATGAAGTACTGGGTCATTCTTGCATTTGTCGCCATCATCGGCAGTCTGGCTGGCGCCCTGATCTTCATGATGAAGAATCACCAGGGTCCGGCACGCGCCAGAAAAATGGCACTGGCACTGGGGCTGCGCGTGGCGCTGTCCATCCTGCTGTTTGCCAGCATCCTGCTGGCCTGGAAGTTGGGCTACATCCATCCGAGCGGGATACAACCCAGGTAGCCCGTATGAAGCCGAAGGCGCAATACGGGGCAACGGCAGCTTGTTAATCCCGTATTGCGCTGCGCTCCTTACGGGCTACAGCCAATACACCAGCACGTAGAGCCCAAGCCAAACCACGTCAACGAAGTGCCAGTACCAGGCGGCGCCTTCAAAGCCAAAGTGGCGCTCGGCGCTGAAGTGGCCTTTTTGCAAGCGCAGCGTGATGAACAACAGCATCAGCATGCCGACAAAAACGTGGAAACCGTGAAAGCCGGTCAGCATGTAAAAGGTGGAGCCGTAGATGCCAGAGCTCAGCTTCAGGTTGAGCTCGTGGTAGGCGTGGTAGTACTCATAACCCTGCACCGTCAGGAACACGATGCCCAAGAGCACGGTGGCCCACATGAAGGCGACGGTACGGGCACGCTTGCCGACCAGCAGCGCATGGTGCGCAATCGTCAGCGTCACACCGGAGCTCAGCAGCAGCGCGGTATTGATGGTGGGCAGCCAGAACGGCGTCATGGTCTGGAACGGCTCCACGGTACCGGCCGGCGAGCCGGTTGCACCAGCGGCCAGGCTCGGCCAGACCGCCTTGAAGTTGGGCCACAGCAGTGCGTTGTCGATATTGCCCAGCGCCGGGATCGAATGTCCACGCGCCCACCACAGCGCAGTGAAGAAGGCACCGAAGAACATCACCTCGGAGAAGATGAACCAGCTCATGCTCCAGCGGAACGACAGGTCAATCTTGTGCCCGTACTGGCCGCCTTCGCTCTCGCCCACCGCCTCGCTAAACCACTGAAACAGCACGACGACAAACCAGAGAAAACCGAAGGCCAGTGAATACTTGCCCCATTGCACGTCATTGATCCACTGGCCGGCACCGAGAATGACAAAAAACAGACCCAACGCCGCCATCACCGGATGGCGCGAGGGGCCGGGCACAAAGTAGTAGGGCTTTGCCGCGCTTGTGTTTGAACTCATTTCAACTCCAATTTCTTCCGGTTCTTTTAATCAATATCAGGGTCGGCGACCTGTTACTTGCCGACGATCCAGTTCACCAGCAGGATCAGGCCCAGCACGAAAATCAGTGCGCTGCCAATACCGGCCACGATGATGTGAAAGGGATTGACCTGGGCTACGTCCTGTTGCGATTCGCTGCTCTTGCGGATGCCAAAAAATGACCAGGCCACCATCTTCATGCTGCGCCAGAACGAGGGCTTCATGTGCCGGCTCCTGTCCTAAGCTGACCCGTTGCCTCGGCCACTGGCGCCGCCGGTGTTTTGCCGCCAACTTCGAAGAAGGTATAGGACAGCGTGATCGTCTTGACGTCACGCGAAATTTTGGGGTCGATCACGAACACCACCGGCCAGGACTTCTTCTCACCCGGCTCCAGCGTGTTCTGGTTAAAGCAACAACAATGCAGCTTGTTGAAGTGGGCAGCGGCCTGCTGTGGCGCGTAACTCGGTATCGCCTGCGCCGACATGCGCCGGTCCTGCACGTTCTGGAACTCGTACATCACGCTTGCCATCTCGCCCGGGTGCACCTGCAGCGAGCGCTGCGCCGGCTTGAACTCCCAGGGGCCGCGCGAGTTGGCGTCGAACTCAACCGTGATCGTGCGGCTGGCGTCCACCTGGGTGTTGACAGGCAAGGCTTCGATGGAACCGGGGATGTTGCGATCCCCCAGCGCCAGCACGTTGATGCCGGTCATCTCGCAAATCGCGTTGTACAGCGGCACCAGCGCATAGCCGAAGGCAAACATGGCGACGGTGATCACCGTCAGCTTGCCCATCATCCGGACGTTCGCGCTCCAAAGCTTCATGCGCTAGTGGCTCTCGATGTACATGCGGGCGATGAAGCCGACGAAGAACACCAGCGCGATCGATGCCAGGATCAGGCCGGTCTTCAGGTTGGCTTTTCTTTGCTCGGGATTCATGCCGGTCCTAACCAATGATTCGGGTTGCCGTGGCGTCGAGCTTGGGCGGCGTCTCAAAGGTATGGAACGGCAGCGGCGTCGGCAACTCCCACTCCAGGCCCTCGGCACCCTCCCACGGCTTTTGCGGCGCTTTTTCGCCCTTGCCGCGCAGCGTCGGCAGCACGACAAAGAAGAAGAAATAGACCTGGGCAAAGCCGAAGAAGAAGGCGCCAACCGAGGCCACGGCGTTGAAGTCGGCGAACTGCATCGGGTAGTCGGCATAACGGCGCGGCATGCCCGCCAGGCCCAGGAAGTGCATCGGGAAGAAGGTGACGTTAAACGAGATCAGCGACCACCAGAAGTGGATCTTGCCGCGCGACTCGTTGTACATGACACCGGTCCACTTCGGGCTCCAGTAGTAGTAGCCGGCAAACAGGGCGTAGAGCGAACCCGCCACCAGCACGTAATGAAAGTGCGCCACCACGTAGTAGGTGTCGTGAATCTGGATGTCGATCGGCGCCATCGCCAGCATCAGACCCGAGAAGCCGCCGAGCGTGAAGACGAAGATAAAGCCGACGGCAAACAGCATCGGCGTCTCAAAGGTCATGGAACCCTGCCACATGGTGGCGATCCAGTTGAAGATCTTGACCGCCGTCGGCACCGCGATCAGCATCGTTGCGTACATGAAGAAAAGCTGACCCGTCACCGGCATGCCGGACGTGAACATGTGATGCGCCCAGACGATGAAGCTCAGGATCGCGATCGACGAGGTCGCGTAGACCATGGAGGCGTAGCCGAACAGGCGCTTGCGCGCGAAAGCGGGCACGATCTGGCTGATGACGCCAAAGGCCGGCAGGATCATGATGTAGACCTCGGGGTGACCGAAGAACCAGAAGATGTGCTGGTACATCACCGGGTCGCCGCCACCAGCGGGGTTAAAAAAACTGGTGCCGAAATGGCGATCGGTCAACGTCATGGTGATGGCGCCGGCCAGCACCGGCATGACGGCGATCAGCAGGTAGGCCGTGATCAGCCAGGTCCAGCAGAACATCGGCATCTTCATCAGCGTCATGCCGGGCGCGCGCATGTTGAGGATGGTGACGATGATGTTGATGGAGCCCATGATGCTCGATGCGCCCAGCAGGTGCATGGCAAAAATGCCGGTGTCCATGCTCGGGCCCATCTGCA
>CAITXW010000251.1 GCA_903896425.1 uncultured beta proteobacterium
CCTTGCCAACATTCAGCACTGAATACAGTATCGGCACCGTTCAATGGCAGCTAACGGGAAATCCCTCTTGCCCACTGACCGCTGTAGAGAATCAAGCTGGTCGTCGGCTCCTGGTCGTAACCTGCAGGTCGCAGCACCAACATGAACGTCAGCTGCCACTCCCATTGCCGACATACAAAACACTCTTTGTGCAATTCCTGAGCGCGAAATTAAGGTCGTCAATGGGTGCACTCATGACGACACATCGGCGGTGTCGAACAACGAATCGAACCAGAAGCGAATCCAGAAATTGGGGACATCTAGGACTGTCAAGTGCAGTGGCTTCGCAGTGTTGTTTCATGGAGCCGACGGCATTGACTTTCTTGACCAGGATCGTAAAATACACCCCACGCCGATTTAATCAAGCAACTTGCAGGGCGTGTAATAAATTCTGATAAAGCGGGTGGCCGCTATGGACTTTGTTCTTAGCGGTTTTTTTGCTTCTGGTCGCGAGACCGTCGCCGGATTTTCCAACTTGCCGGGCGACTCATCAAGTACAGCGCTAAAGCGGAGGCTCAGCTGATCTTCAGCCGCCACGCTGGTTGATAAGCCTGGAGAGCCTTGTGAAATACACGTACACACCACCGCCGTAGCGCATTTCCCGCGCCGTTCAGAAATCGTTTGAATCTCGCCTTGCGAAGGCGTTTGCACGTCTGGGTTTTCAGTCGTCTGCACCTTCGCGAGTGGATCGACACGTCCTGAATTTGGAATTCTCACTAATTAGTTTGTTGTAGCCATCGCGCTACGCCAAAGCCTCCGGGCGAATCAGGCCGGGTGCCAGACCCCTTGAAGTCTGGCGCTGGGACCGACAGGTCAGCGACTGGGAAACCAGCTTCGCACCAGCAGCGAGAACGACCCTCGATATGGTCGGTCAGCGGAGACACGGGTCCATGCTGGCTGGGTTCTTGCCCAGCGCCCGACGCATCACACATCCCGGGCAGCAAGCGATGGACGAGCGCATCACGCCGGTGGTGCGTTCACAGCTGTGGAAATCGCCCGTCAAGCGCAACCTGAATTGTTGGCCCACAGCTGTGAGCGAATTGCTCAGCAGCGGTGACCTCTAGTCCGGCACCGCTTTGACCATAGCGAAGGGAACTATATGCACCAGATCGGCAACACCTTTACCCGCCTCCAATCCGCCATCGAATTCACGGAAAGTGATCTTCAGGAAAGCGAGAACACAGTCTGCGTACTGGGCGAACCTCCGGCCAGGTTTACAGCGGTTCACTCGCAGGCGCTGCTCAACGCCTGGTACAAAAGAATCCAGCGCTGTCTAACCGAGCCGGTACAGATCGAACTGCGCAAGGGCCACCGCCGCGTCCAGGTGCTTGGTACTGCCATTCTCGACTTTGGCGCGGATGGTCTGCTTGAGGTCTACGTCTGGGACTTCGATGAGAACGATCGGATCATGCTCGATCGGTTGCCAGGCCACACCGTGGTGATAGACGGCGTGCCGTTTAAGGCGCTGTGGATGGAGCGCTACAAGCTGGGTGCTGCGCGCGCCTTGCAGCAACGCCATCCCGGCCAGGAGGCCCTGATTCGGTCATACGTGAGCTGGGCGCAGACTGAGCTGGCATCTCAATCCTGGGATGAGCGGACGCAAGATGCCGTGCGCTACCGCATCGCGGTTGAGCTTGATCTCGACGCAGACCTACTGCTGGTGGCCCAACAGATTCAACTCTCCTCCCTACCCGAGCGGCCAATGCGCGTGGATGTCTATAACCGCGCCGTAACCTACCGGAAGGAATTCCAGACTCTGAGCCTAGAAGCGCCGAAGCTGATTCCTCTGTATGGTTTGCTGGCCGAAGGTTTGGCGTTCTATGACTCGGATTCGCAGTGGGAGGTGACAGCAAGAATGCAGGGCTTCCTCGTACACGCTGGCATCAAGCCTGCCTTCTGGCGTCTTCTATGCCGTGAGGGTACGCAATGGATGAATGAATTCCTGGCGTACTACGACGTCAAGAGGTTCTGTCATTCGGTAACGGCGGTGGATCTGCTGCGCCTGGCCCAGGCCTTCGGAACCGAACGTCTGGTCCCAAGCTGGTTGCTGCGTGCCTTTATGCAACTGGGGGGCAATCCGAATTCACCCACGACCGATATTGCAGATCGGCTCGGTGAAATGTTTGAGTTCTGTGCACGCTTGGGGCATTTGGTTACACAAGTCGATGAAGCCTCAATGCCAGTGTTCAAGGACCGTGCCCAGGACATCTGTGCCTGGGCCTCAGACCATTGGAACGAAATCCCAAAGGGGTATATACGCCGGGCCACCCTGCGTGGACTGATCCGCAAGGCCGATGCCCAGCAGCGTCTGGACGCCATGCGGTTGCAAGGATCCGAGCGCTGGGAAATTCCCTATCAAGTGACGCTTAAGTCTTCCGAGGTGCAGGCGGTCGTTCTTGACAGCCCGCTGGCGGTCTGGACCGAAGGACGAGATATGCGTCACTGTGCAGACAAATACATCGAACCCTGCACAAGCGGCGAGTGCGTGATGGTCTCACTTCGTAGCGCAGGTCGCCGTCATGCCCTGGCCACGATCGCATTTGATATGCGACCAAGCGAGGTGGTCCAGAGAAGGATTTCGGGCTTTGCCAACACCCTGGTGAGTGCCGAAGTACTCCAGTTGGCACAGGAATGCCGACGCCAGCTGCAATCGCAGCGCAAGCGAATGCAGCGGCAACACGCATCCGCCTGACATCGCGATCGGAACATTCAACCCGCCCTCATCAACAGGTAGACCCATCACTGCGGGTTGGCGGCGGGCCTTCGTTTTTATAGGGGAAATCGATATGTTGAGAGATACCTGGAAATTCACATACACCGCGGCTCGTCTGGCTGAGGGTGCGGACGCCAAGCTCAAATTTCATGATGAGCGAATCCTCTGGTGGAAGAAGCGCAAGGACGAGCTGGTGACTCAAATCCGAACCGATGGCATCGAGGTCGCCGAAGGTGCGGCACTCGGCTACTCCAACCCCAAGTCTCGTGACTATGAGCGTGGCGCCAAGGTCATGGTGCGCAACGATCTCAAGGACAAGCTCGACGAGTGCATGGAAAAACTGGCCTACCACGTCGGCAAGCATCGGGACTATGACGGATGGGCGCAGGTCCTCAAGGCCAACGCGGGAGATCGGCTGGTTGCCGATATGGATGACTGGCTTTTCTATTTTGGAAAGAACTAAGGAGTGATGAATATGAAGCAAGCGATACCCAACGAAGGCCATGAAGCGGCAGTGAACCACTTTGGATTACGGCTCAAACAGAATCGTGCACCTGCGGTGACCGATCCCCACCGGCCCAGTCCTGAGCAAATCTGGTACTACGCCGAGATCTGGGTCGACGGTCAACTATTGGATGAGCCGCACCCGGTCTGCGTCACATCAGTCTTGATGGCCTTCGCAAAGCCACGCCCCAAAGCCTGGAACCACGCGTGGCACGATGTCTTTACCTGTAGCTGTGGTGAGGCAGCGTGCGCCAATATTCATGAGGGCGTTGGCGTGGTTCACGATGAACGCCATGTGGATTGGGTGTTTCGCCGCCCACAGGCCAATAATTTTGGCATCGATCCGATTGCTCACCGAAAGTGGTGTGAGACGGCCCAATGGCATCAATACCGATTTGACCGCCATCAGGCTACCCGGGAGTTGACTCGGTTCTTGGACGAGGCCTGGGCGGTTCTGAAGACTTGCGACGCTACTGAACACAGCAGGTCCGACATGCTGAACTGGTTCGATAACGACCCTCGCGTGCCAATGCGCGTGCGCGGTACGAACGGGTCTATGTCCCAAGAGGACTGAAGGATTCCCCGGTCGGTGAATTCTTTGGCAAATCACAAGGAGAAATATATGTCAATCAGCGTCTTCTATGACCCTCGCCAATCCGTCAGCGGCATCAATTCGTTTTCACCATCGGCGGGCAAACCGGCCAAATTCATGGAGGCGCTGCAAAGTCAGGCCATATGCCATGACATCATGCCGGTAACACCGGCCACCCGGAAAGACCTGTACCTGGTGCACGACCGGCAGTACGTCGATGAAATCTTTGCGGGCGTGCAGAACAACGGCTTTGAGAATAATGACCCGCGGGTCCCAGAAGCCTGTCTGTGGACCGTGGGCAGTATGGTCAGTGCAGTTGCTTATGCGCCGCGTGCAACGGGGCCGGTTTGCTCGCCCACATCAGGTTTTCACCATGCAGGTCATAGATGGGGAGGTGGATACTGCACTTTCAATGGGTTGATGGTGGCGGCTGCCAAGTTCATCCTGGCCAATCCCCTGGCGAAGGTTGGAATTCTCGATCTCGACTGGCACTACGGCGACGGGACCGACAACATCTTGAAGAATAGGCCGGCGTTGGCCAAGCAGGTCCTCAATCTGTCAAGCGGTAAGTATTTCTTCGATAGCAACGACGACGTGTCACAGTTTTGGGCCTGGCTTCAGGGCGCTATCCTGGAACTCAATCGGTTTGATTGCGACGTCGTCATCTACCAAGCGGGGGCTGACATGCATATCAAGGATCCATTGGGCGGCTTACTCAATGAAGCCGAAATGGCGCGGCGTGACCGCATCGTGTTTCGCGAGATCAATGCTTCTTTGGTGTTCAACCTGGCTGGCGGGTATCGCGGCGACAAGAGTAGCGACGGCTTGGGTAACCCGGTGCTGCGAACTCACCTCAACACGGTACTTGAAGCGATAGCGAAGAAAGGAGGTCTCAAATGAGTTCTGTTGATTCTTTCGGTAGTGACATTCCTCGCCACTGGGGAACCCTGTGTCGATTCGTACCTCGGAAGCTTCGGTATCCAGACTGGAGAAATATATGAAGCACGTCATCTTGCTGGGAGACTCAATATTTGACAACGCCGTCTACACCGCAGGCGGACCTGCAGTGATTGACCAAGTGAATCAGGCGCTTGGATCGAGTGGGCGAGCCACATTGCTGGCCGTGGATGGCAGCAAAACCCAGGACGTGCCGGTCCAAATGCGTAAATTTCCGCTTGACGCTACACACTTGATTCTGAGCGTCGGTGGCAATGATGCGCTGGCGCAATTGGATGTGCTACGTGCTCCAGTGGGGAGCATCATCGAAGCGCTGGACGCCTTGGCGAGCATGACGGCGGATTTTCGAGTCAACTACGCGAATCTGATAAATACAGCCTTGTCCAATGAGGTGTGAGCCTGAAGTCGACACGTATTTCCACCCAAATATGAGCCTGAGCGCGGATTTCAGCCGCTGAACTGGTGCCTTGATCATCTAAGGATGGTGATCAA
>CAITXW010000252.1 GCA_903896425.1 uncultured beta proteobacterium
ATAATGCCGCTCGAACCCGTCGTGACGCCGCCGGTCGGCGTGCCGTGAAGACTGTTGCCACTGGAATCGAGCACGGTATTGGCGGCGCCGATGCTGCATTCGTCGAAGCGGTATTCGGCGATGGGGGCGGTTGGTTTGAAGAAGCGAATGGCCGAATACGCCAGTGAATTGACCGTGGTCTCATCGACGAGAACATAGTCGGTGGACGTCAGTTGATAGCCGACCTGCCCGACGCCTTGGGAAATATTGGCGATGTCCTTGTACTGGTAAACGAAATCGCCGCTTTCGTAAAGAATCATCTGCACGTTGAACAGGCTGCTGCCGCTGTTCCACTCCTTCATCTGCGACCAGGTCACCACGAAGGAACGGTACGGCGCCGTCCCGAGCTGCGCATAGGTGACCCGGCCCGCACACGGTGCCGCAGCGCCGCCGGGACAAAAATCGGCGCCGTATACGCGCATCGTGTTGTTCATATTGGCGTCGGGATACGGATAGGGGTATGTCGGCGGCGGACCGATCGTCTCGGTGCCATAGCCACAATAGGTACTCGTACCGAACTCCAGGCGGCCGTTCGACATGACTTTGACCGTGGTGTAAGCCGTCGCGCCGAAGGTAAACGCGAATCCGATATTGATTGGTGCCGTCAGGTCATCATCCACCGGGGTCGAATTCCAGCCGCCGCTGCATTGAGAGGCGCCGCCCCAGGTCACATCCGTATGGCTGGCGTTGTTAATCCAGCCCAGTGTCGTCGATGCGTAACCGTAAGTTGCGGCGAAAGCGCCGACGGGGAGCAGCAGGCACGCAGCCACGCAGGCCAATAGGCGTCGTGCAGACTCTCTGCGGCAGGAACAGACAATGAAAGACAACAAGGCAGACATCACATTCACCCCGATCATGGACACGCGTAATCAGGCGCCGCCCCGTCGAGCGTCCGGCACTTGCTTGCAGTAACCGCAACTTCACGTTCAATATACAGCGCCGTGCCGACAACCCCCAGACTCGCTCGGGAGACCAGATGAAACACCCGGATCCGCCGGTTGAGGCCAGCTTCGGAATAGTCGCTTGAAACGCAACTGACCGCGACGCCAAACCCCTCAATCGTCAATACCGTTGCCGCCGGGCAGCCTGGCATGTTGGGCCAGGAGGGCGCTGCCGGTGCAACCACCGTGGCATTGGTCGGATCAAGCACTTGATACAGCCCCCATTCGAGTCCCGCCCGCGCCGCATGATAGGCACGCGCGCCCTGCACGTCCTGCGCAGAGGTCGTGCTTTGGGTCGTCGAGATCGTGACCATGAATGCCGCCAGCGCCGCCAGAATAACCAGCAGAAAGATGGCGCTGGGCAAGACGAATCCGTCACTTGCCTCTCGAATGCGGCGGCCAGGAAGCGACAAGTGACTCATGGAACGTTATCCATATTGACCTGATACTGAAGCACGACCGATTCGCCGGACTGGGTAATGCTCAGCGCAATTGATACCAGCCCGCTATGCTGCAACACACCCGGGCTGTAAGAAAAATTGCATGCCGAAACACTTGTTGCCAGCGCCGCCTTGGTCACCCCTGCAAATCCATCGAGAGTCGCCAGTGCGGCCGGCTGTGCCGCCTGAAAGGCATAGCCTGAATAGCGCCAGAGCGTTCCCGTGCCGAGATCGCAGGCGTAGGAAACCGGCGTGCCGGTGATCTGAAAGCGGCTGCCCGGCGAAGCGAAGGGAAGCGGATTCGCCGTCGCCGTGAAGGTCACCTTCGCTCCGCCCGATACTGCGACACGGCGGTTGGTCAGTGGATTATCGTAGGCGCTGGCGCCCGGGATGCCCAAGTTGTACACAACCAGACTATCGCCCGCCACGACGCTGACCGGCGGACCCAGCACGTCGAAGCGATTGTCCGCGGCGCTCGTAAAATCCAGAGGATCATCGCCGGGCGCCGTACCGACCTCGGCGCGATAGCGCCCGGCATCTCGGATCGGAATCAATTCAAGAAACTGCCCGCCTCCGCCAATCCGCACACTGTTGGCCAACGCCCCTTGTAAGTCTCTGCCCATGCGCCGTACCGCCGTATCGGCGATGTCGGCCAATGCCGCGCGGCGGACCGAATCGACATACGCTTCGATCGGCTGCCGGATGAACACGGCGACCATGCCGGCGATGATGCCGGTGATGGCAATCACCATGATCATTTCGATCAGCGTAAAGCCTTGCTCGCGTCGTTGCAGCCATCGACTCATGACGTCAGCCTGCCGCATTCGGCGCATAGCGGGCGCGGTAGCCGACCAGCGTAATCACCTCGCCATGTCCGCTGACCGTAACGGCAATACGCAACACCGCATCGGCGGGAAACGCCGCGTACGGCGCAATGCCCCCGGCGCGAGTGATGGCCACATTGACTGCGTAACCGGCGACTGAATTGTTCCCGATAATGTCGCTGGCCGCCGCGGCAAATCCGCTGTAGTCGGCAACGTTGTCGAAGGGATTGTTGATATCGCCTCGCGATTCCGTGTTCGGAGTCGGGCCGCCGATGTTGTTCTGATTGTTGGCCGCCAGCGCGCAACCGGCG
>CAITXW010000253.1 GCA_903896425.1 uncultured beta proteobacterium
GCCAAGGATCCGAAAGAACACGTGATTCTGCCGGAACTGATTTCGAAAGAACCGCTTGGCCCCATGGTGCGCCGCGGCGATGATGAATGGTTTGCCATCGTCAAGTGGGTCCAGTATGGCCTGATCGAAGCTGAAGAATACGGCATCACCCAAGCCAATGTCGACAAGATGAAGGCCAGCACCGACCCCGTGGTGCAACGCCTGCTCGGCGGTGGCAATGAAGACACAGGCAAACTGCTCGGTCTGGACAAGGAATGGCTGGCACGTGCCATCAAAGCCACCGGCAACTATGGTGAAAGTTTCGAGCGCAACGTCGGCCCAAGTTCACCTCTGGGTCTGCCACGCGGTCTGAACAACCAGTGGAACAAGGGTGGCCTGGTGTACGCCTACCCGGTCCGCTAAACCAATCGATCAGTCCCTGATTGACTGAAAGGACGCTGCCGGTACCCAAGCAAGTACCGGCAGTTTTTTTATACTGGCACGAATTCTTCCAGCCCAGAGACTTTCATTGCAAACGTCACCGTATGACACCCAAACCTCCCCCAACAAAGAAGAACTGGTCTTGGCGCAGCCAGGCTTTCCGAGGTCTGATCTACCAGGTTATTGCGGTCGGCCTGATTGTTGCCGTCGTCTGGTTCCTCGCGCACAACACGCTCTACAACATGAAGATCCGCGGCATCCAGAGCGGATTCGACTTCCTCACTGGCCCAGCCGGTTTTGACATTGGCGAAGGCCTCTATACCTTTGATTCGGCGCAACCCTACTGGCAGGCGTTCCTGGCGGGCTTGAGCAATACTTTGCGCGTCGCCGTCATGGGCATCATTCTGACCACCGTCCTGGGCACGCTTTTGGGTGTCGGACGGTTCTCGCGCAACGCCTTGGTGCGCGGACTGTGCTACGCCTATGTGGAATGCTTCCGCAACATACCCATTCTGCTGCAGTTGCTCATGTGGTACTTGCTGTTCACTGAAGTTCTCCCAGCGGCCGCCGACGCGTGGGTGCTAGGACCCTTTTTCCTGAGCAAGGGAGGAATGAGCTTTCCCATTCCGGTATGGGCCACGGGACATTTGTGGGCCGCGATTGGTCTGGTGGCAGGTGCCATTCTGGCCGTGTTGTACCGCAAATGGGCATTCAGGCAATTTGAAGCCACAGGCCATATCAGAAGCATGTTCTGGGTTCCGCTGGCGATCACGCTGGCCGTGAGCCTGCTGGGTTGGGTGGCCGGGGGCGCCCCAACCGCGTTTGACTACCCCCACAAAGGCGAATTTGCCATTGAAAATGGCGGTGCACTGACACCCGAATTTCTGTCGGTCCTGGTGGGCTTGACCGTATTCACGGCGGCCTTTGTGGCCGAAGTGGTCCGCTCCGGCATTCAGTCGGTGGCGCAGGGCCAGGGCGAAGCGGCCGCCGCACTGGGCTTGGACCCGGGCCAAACCATGCGCCTGGTGAAACTGCCCCAGGCGCTGCGGGTGATCATTCCCCCCATGACGAACCAGTATCTGAACCTCACAAAGAACTCGTCACTGGCAGTGGCCATCGGTTATCCGGACGTGGTCTCCATTGCCAACACCGCGTTGAACCAGTCGGGGCGTGCCGTCGAGTGCATTGCCATCGTGATGCTGGTGTACCTCACGACATCGCTGTCCACGGCAGTGCTGATGAACTGGTACAACAGTCGTGCCGCCATCATGGAACGTTGAAAGAGCTCACCATGACCGCACAAACTTTTCAATCCATCGCAGCGCGCTCTCTGCCTGTCAAAACCGATGGCATCGTTGCCTGGATTCGCAGCAATCTTTTCGGCGACCTGATCACGTCCATCATGACGATCCTCATCGGTGGCGCATTGCTCTACGTGATACCGCAATTCCTCGGCTGGGCGCTGGTTCGGGCGTCCTGGATTCCCAACTTCGACGCCTGCCGCGTTGAGGGCGTGGGCGCTTGCTGGGGCGTGGTGTCGGCGAAGTACCGACTCATCCTGTTCGGTCGCTATCCGTTCGAAGAACAGTGGCGCCCCTTGATTGCCACCAGCCTGATGTTGGCTCTGTTGGTGATGACCTGCACCCGCGCCTTTTGGCGCTCCTGGATGGTCATCGTCTGGGCGCTGGTGCTCTCGCTGTTCTTTGCCCTCATGTATGGCAACGTCGCAGGCTTGAGCAAGGTCGAAACCGACCGTTGGGGTGGCTTGCCGCTGACCATTTTGCTGTCCACCTTGTCGATGGTGTCGGCCTTCCCCATCGCACTGCTCGTGGCACTGGGCCGGCGCTCCAACCTGCCTGCGATCCGGACCTTTTGCACCATCTATGTCGAACTGATCCGTGGCGTGCCGTTGATCTCGGTGCTGTTTATGGCCTCCTTCATGTTCCCGCTGTTCATGCCACAGGGCTTCAGCATCGACGTGCTGATCCGCGTGCTGGTGGGCATCACGCTGTTTTCCGCCGCCTACATGGCGGAGATCATCCGCGGCGGCTTGCAGGCCATTCCCAAGGGGCAGATCGAGGCCGCCGCCACGCTGGGCCTGTCGTACTGGCAGACACAACGCAAGATCGTCCTGCCGCAGGCCCTGGCGATGGTGGTGCCGAGCATCATGAACAGCTTCATTGCGACCTTCATGGACACCTCGCTCGTGACCATCGTGAGCCTGTATGAACTAACGGGTGCCATGTCGATGGCCTTGAACTCCGACTCCGACTGGCGTCCGTTCAAGATCGAGGGCTATCTCTTCATCGCCCTGATTTATTTCGCCTTCTGCTTCAGCATGTCGCGCTACAGCATCTGGGTGGAAAAGCACGTCAACAAGGGCAAGGCGCGTTGAGCCTTGCGCCTTCGCCGCCCCATTTATTCGTCTCACACACAAACGCATCATGATCGAACCCATCATCAAATTCGACAAAGTCAACAAGTGGTACGGCAACAATTTCCATGTGTTGCGCGATATCGAATTGAGTGTCACCCCGGGCGAGCGTATCGTGATCTGCGGGCCCTCGGGCTCGGGAAAATCTACCCTGATCCGCTGCATTAACCGGCTGGAAGAGTACCAGGAGGGTCATCTCTATGTGGACGGCGCCGAAGTCACCGACGATGTCAAGGTCATCGACGACGTGCGCAAAAAAGTCGGCATGGTGTTTCAGCAGTTCAATCTGTTCCCGCATTTGACGGTGCTGGAGAACCTGACGCTGTCGCCGATGTGGGTCGGCAAGATGCCGAAGAAGGAAGCCGAAGAAAAAGCCATGGTCCAGCTCAAGCGCGTGCGCATCGCCGAGCAGGCCAGCAAATACCCGCTACAGCTATCGGGTGGCCAGCAACAGCGCGTTGCCATCGCGCGCGCCCTGTGCCTGACGCCAAAGATCATGCTGTTTGATGAGCCAACCTCGGCACTCGACCCGGAGATGATCAAGGAAGTTTTGGACGTCATGATCGAGATGGCCAGCGGCGGCATGACCATGCTGTGCGTGACACACGAAATGGGCTTTGCCAAAGCGGTGGCCGACCGCGTGATCTTCATGGATGAAGGGCAAATCGTCGAACAGAACAACCCGAACGATTTCTTCAGCAACCCGCAGAACGAACGCAGCAAGGATTTCCTCTCCAAGATCCTGGGGCATTGAGCCAGCGCATGAACCGTCCGCAACATCTTAGCGGCGCCATTACCGATGTCCTCGGTCTGGAGGTCGGGCACTTTACCGATACGCGCCGCCCCACCGGCTGCACCGTGATCATCGCGCGTGACGGCGCTGTTGCTGGTGTCGACGTGCGTGGCGCGGCCCCGGGCACCCGCGAAACGGATTTGCTGCACCCCTCCAATCTGGTGGATCGCGTGCACGCCGTGCTGCTCTCCGGTGGCAGCGCCTGGGGGCTTGATGCCGCCGCTGGCGTGATGCAGTGGCTCGAAGAAAACAACATCGGCCTGCCGGTTGGTTTCGGGCTGGTACCCATCGTCCCGGCTGCGGTCCTGTTTGATCTGCCGGTGGGTGACTTCAGGATCCGACCTGACGCCAGCGCCGGTTATCAGGCCTGCACGGCGGCCAGGCGCGCGGCGCCGGCGCAGGGCAATGTCGGCGCCGGTGCGGGCGCCCTCGTTGGGAAAATGTTTGGTCTGGCGCGCGCCATGCGCAGTGGCATCGGCACGGCTTCCATCACGGTCGACGGCATCACGGTTGGCGCCATCATTGCCTGCAACGCCATGGGCGACATCGTGGACCCTGCCACCGGCGCTGTCATCGCTGGTGCCCGCACGGCGGACGGAAAGTCACTGCTGGACAGCCGCGCTGCGTTACTGGCCGGTGAAGGGCCCAAACCGGTGCTGGCCGGCACCAACACCACCATCGGCGTGATTGCCACCGACGCCATCCTGACCAAGGCACAAGCCCATCGGCTGGCCGTGGTGGCGCACGACGGGCTGGCGCGCAGCATCAACCCGGTGCATACCATGTCCGATGGCGACACGCTGTTTGCGCTGGGCACCGGGAAATCCGGCAAGACCGCCGGCATGATGCTTCTGAGCACACTGGCCGCCGAAGTGACGGCCCGCGCCGTGGTGCGTGCGGCATGGGCCGCCAAGGGGCTGCGCTGCGCTGACATGCACTGGCCCGCAGCTGCGGACCTGGTGCAGTCTTGACCCCCTCGCCTACTTGAGCGCCTTGAAACGCATGCGATGCGGCTTGGCGCCTTCTTCGCCCAGGCGCTTGCGCTTGTCGGCTTCGTATTCCTGGTAGTTGCCGTCGAAGAACGTCCACTGGCTGTCGCCTTCGCAGGCCAGGATGTGGGTCGCGATGCGGTCCAGAAACCAGCGGTCATGGCTGATCACCATCAGCGAGCCGGCGAACTCCAGCAGCGCTTCTTCCAGCGCGCGCAGGGTTTCCACGTCCAGATCGTTGGACGGCTCATCGAGCATCAATACGTTGCCACCGGCGATCAGGGTTTTGGCCAGATGCAGGCGCCCGCGCTCACCACCGGACAGGGTACCGACGCGCTTTTGCTGATCGGCACCGTTGAAGTTGAAACGACCGCAGTAAGCACGACTGGCCATCTGGAACTTGCCGACGTTGAGGATATCCAGACCGCCCGACACATCTTCCCAGACCGTCTTCTCATTGGCCAGGTCATCACGGTTCTGATCCACAAACGCCATCTTGACGGTCGAGCCAATCTTGACTTCGCCGCTATCGGGCTTTTCCTTGCCGGCAATCATGCGAAACAGCGTTGACTTGCCCGCGCCATTGGGGCCGATGATGCCGACGATGGCACCCGCTGGCACCTTGAAGCTCAGGTTGTCGATCAGCATGCGGTCGCCAAAGGACTTGCTGACGTTGATGAACTCGATCACCTCGTTGCCCAGTCGGTCGGCCACCGGGATGAAGATTTCGTTGGTTTCGTTGCGCTTCTGGTATTCGAAATCGGACAGTTCCTCAAAGCGCGCCAGACGCGCTTTGCTCTTGGCCTGGCGTGCCTTGGGGTTCTGGCGTGACCACTCCAATTCTTTCTTCAATGCCTTGGCGCGCGACTCTTCGCCTTTTTGCTCCTGCACCAGGCGTTCCTGCTTTTGCTCGAGCCAGGAGCTGTAGTTGCCCTTGTACGGCATGCCGGCGCCGCGGTCGAGTTCCAGAATCCACTCGGCTGCGTTGTCCAGAAAATAGCGGTCATGGGTGATGGCCACGACGGTGCCCGGATAGCGTTGCAGGAACTGCTCAAGCCAGTCAACCGATTCGGCGTCCAGGTGATTGGTCGGCTCATCGAGCAGCAGCATGTCGGGTTTCGACAGCAGCAAACGGCACAGTGCCACGCGACGCTTCTCGCCACCTGAGAGCACACCGACCCGGGCCTCCCAGGGCGGCAGCCGCAGCGCATCGGCGGCAATCTCAAGCTGGTGCTCGGAATCGGTACCAGCGGTGCCGATGATGGCCTCGACCTTGGCCTGCTCGTCGGCCAGTGCGTCGAAGTCGGCGTCTTCTTCACCGTAGGCGGCGTAGATTTCTTCCAGGCGCGCCTTGGCCTTGAGCACATCGCCCATGCCGGCTTCCACGCATTCCCGCACCGTCTGGTCCGGGTCAAGTTGCGGTTCCTGCGGCAGATAGCCGATATTGAGGCCCGCCATCGGGACCGCTTCGCCTTCGAATTCCTTGTCGACGC
>CAITXW010000254.1 GCA_903896425.1 uncultured beta proteobacterium
TGCGGACCATCTCTATTGGCCGGGGTTGGACGTCGATTTATCGGTGCAGTCGATACGAAACCCGGCCGCATTTCCGCTGGTTTCGGGCGCAGCGGGCTAACCCTTTGGTCCACCGTACTCGCCTTCGGCTTTGCGGTGACCTGCCCCCTTCCAGCCGTACCAGCCTGCTACGCGTGAAGCCTGACTTGAATGAGGGCGCTCATGGCCCCAACCCGCAGTCCATACTTCGTTTGGCTCTGGGCCCAGGATCAGGTCCGGATGCCAAATGCGGGGGCCGGGAAGACAGGCTTAACCGATTAAATCTTGCAAACATCCATAAAATGCAGCGGTGACTGCATTTGCCCCCTCCCCCACGCGCCGCGCGATCCGCGAACTTCCCGATGAACTGATCAGCCAGATCGCTGCTGGCGAAGTCGTTGAGCGCCCGGCCTCGGTCGTGCGCGAACTGGTTGACAACGCGCTCGATGCCGGCGCGACCCAGATCACCGTGCGCCTGCTCGCCGGCGGTGTGCGACTGATTGCGGTGGAGGACGATGGCATGGGTATCCTGCGCGAGGAACTGCCGATCGCACTCAAGCGCCACGCCACCAGCAAGATCGCCAGCCTGCTTGACCTGGAATCGGTGGGCACCATGGGCTTTCGCGGCGAGGCGCTGGCGGCCATCAATTCAATTGCCGACTGCGCCATCCTGTCGCGCGTGGCCGATGCCGAGCATGCCTACTGGCTCGACGGCCGCAGCGGCGAGTTGAAACCCGTGGCGCGCAGCACTGGCACCACGGTCGAGGTCAAGGAGCTGTTCTTCAGCACGCCGGCGCGGCGCAAGTTTCTCAAGACCGACGCGACTGAATTGGCGCACTGCGTTGAAGCGGTGCGGCGCCATGCGCTGGCGCGTCCCGACGTCGGTTTTGCCATCTGGCACGAGGGCAAGCTGGTCGAGCAGTGGCGGCGTTGCGAGAGCCACGGCTACGCGCTGGCTGCACTCGAACAACGTCTGGCCGATGTACTGGGTGAGGACTTCATCGAGCGCTCGGTCTGGGTTGATTACCAGACCAGCGCCAGCCGCACCGACAACACGCCGCAGATCCGGGTCTGGGGCCGCGCTGGCATTCCGGATGCGGCGCGCGCGCGTGCTGATCAGCAATTCTGTTACGTCAACGGCCGCTTCGTGCGTGACAAGGTCGTCACACACGCGGCGCGCAGCGCCTATGAAGATGTGCTGCACGGCCAACGACAACCGGTTTATGCGCTCTTCATCGAGATCGACCCGAGCCGCGTCGACGTCAACGTGCACCCGACCAAGATCGAGGTGCGTTTTCGCGACAGCCGCGAAGTGCACCAGGCCGTGCGCCACGCCGTGGAAGATGCACTGGCGGCGCCGCGTTCCGGGCAGGCAGTTGCACCCTTGGGCGATGCCACAACCAGCGACATGGCCGCAGCGCCACAGCCCACGGTCCCGATCTACTCGGCGCAGCCGGCCATGCATTTCGAAGCCGAGGTCGGGCACCGCGTCAGTGACCTCGGTCTGCTGTGGGGTGTCAAGACAGCGCCGGCTGAATCAACTGAAACACCAGCTGCAAACTGGCCGCTGGGCCGTGCCCTGGCGCAGTTGCAGGGCGTCTACATCCTGGCGGAGAACGCGCAAGGCCTGATCGTTGTCGACATGCATGCGGCACACGAGCGCATCGTCTACGAGCGGCTGAAGAACCAGTTCACGAGCCAGGGCGGTGTTGGCCTGGCCAGTCAACCACTGCTGATTCCGGTCACCTTTGCCGCGACACCCGCTGAGGTGGCAACGGCACAGGCGCACGTCGAAACACTCAACACGCTGGGCCTGGACATCAGCGCCTTTTCACCCAAGACGCTGGCGGTACGCGCCGTGCCAAGCGCGCTGGCGCAGGGCGACGTGACGGAGCTGGCGCGCAGCGTGCTGGCCGAACTGGCGCAAAGCGACGCCGCCACCGTGCTGCAGCGCGCGCAAAACGAATTGCTCGCCACCATGGCCTGCCACGGCGCCGTGCGCGCGAACCGGCGCCTGAGCATCGAAGAGATGAACGCTCTGCTGCGCCAGATGGAAGCCACCGACCGCTCCGATCAATGCAACCACGGCCGCCCGACCTGGCGCCAGATCAGCCTGCGCGAACTCGACGCCTTGTTTATGCGCGGGCGCTGAAGGCCCGCGATTCCTCGGGCAGTAGCCCGTATGGAGCGCAGCGCAATACGGGGTGTGCCATACGGCAGCGGCAAGGAAGCGGTGTCCCCGTATTACGCCTTCGGCTTCATACGGGCTACGCGCTGTAGCCAGAAAAAGCCCGCCAAGCCGGCCAGCGTCGAGGCCAGCAGCACGGCGATTTTGGAGGCATCGATCACCGGCGCCGCACCGGCAAAAGCCAGGTTGCTGATGAAGATCGACATCGTGAAGCCGATACCCCCGAGCAGACCCGCGCCGACAATATGGCGCCAGGTCAAATCGGGTGGCAGGCGGCACAGGCCCACGGCCACGGCCAGATAGCAAATCAGGCTCACACCGATCGGTTTGCCCAACAGCAGACCAAGCATGATGCCCAGGCTGTTGCGGCTGGCAAGTTCCTGCATCCATTGCCCCCCGACCGCAATCGCGGTATTGGCCAGCGCAAACAACGGCAGGATGACGAAGGCCACCGGCTTGTGCAGGAATTCTTCGAGCCGGTGCGAGGGCGATGCCTGATCCGCATCCTGGGACGAATAGGGAATGGCAAAGGCCAGCATGACGCCGGCCAGCGTCGCATGGACGCCCGATTTAAGCAGCAGGAACCACATCAGCGCACCGCCGAGCAGATAGGGCAGCAAGGCCATCCAGCGCAGCCAGCGGTTCATCACCACCAGCAGCAGCCAGACCGCCAGCGCTGCACCGAGGTAGGCAAAGGAAAGTCCAGCGCTGTAGAACACGGCAATGATGACGATGGCGCACAGGTCGTCGATGACGGCAAA
>CAITXW010000255.1 GCA_903896425.1 uncultured beta proteobacterium
AGGTGATCAGCGAACTCAATGCCGGGCGCTTGCGCGTGGCAACCCGTGAGGCGGTGGGTCTGTGGACCACGCACCAGTGGATCAAGAAGGCGGTGCTGCTGAGCTTTCGCCTCAAGGACAACGAGATCATGCGCGCCGGCGACCTCGGCTTTTATGACAAGGTGCCAACCAAATTTGCCGGACTGGATGAGGCGGCGATGCGCGCCACTGGCGTGCGTGTGGTGCCGCCAGCGGTGGCGCGGCGCGGCAGTTTCATCGGCAAGGGCGTGATCCTGATGCCGTCCTACGTCAACATCGGCGCCTTTGTCGATGAAGGCACGATGGTCGACACCTGGGCCACGGTCGGTTCCTGCGCGCAGATCGGCAAGAACGTGCACCTGAGCGGCGGCGTTGGCATCGGCGGCGTGCTGGAGCCGATGCAGGCCGGCCCCACCATCATCGAAGACAACTGCTTCATCGGCGCGCGCTCGGAAGTGGTTGAAGGCGTGATCGTGGAAGAGAACTCGGTCATCTCGATGGGTGTCTATCTGGGTCAGAGCACGCCCATCTATGACCGTGCCAGCGACAGCGTCAGCTACGGTCGCATCCCCAGCGGCTCGGTCGTCATCAGCGGCACGCTGCCCAAGAACGATGGCAAGTACAGTCTGTATGCGGCGATCATCGTCAAGCGCGTGGACGCACAAACACGGGCCAAGACCAGCCTGAACGACTTGCTGCGCGACTGAATTCGCGAAAAGAAAATAACAGGACGCAAACATGGCAGAGATCCAAAACTCGGGCACGATGGAACGCATTCTTCGCATGATGAGCGAACAGAATGCATCAGACGTTTACCTGTCCGGGCACTCGCCGGTGCTGATCCGGATCAATGGTCTGTGCGTTCCGATCAACAGCCAGGAACTGCCAACCGACGGGCCGCGCCAACTGCTCGCCGAGATCCTGCCACCCGAACGCATCCGCGAACTGGAAGAAACCAGTGAACTGAACATGGCGTTTGGCCTGGCCGGTGTCGGCCGCTTTCGCATCAGCGCCATGCGCCAGCGCGGCTCGCTGGCGGCGGTGATCCGCTACATCCAGGTCGATATTCCGTCACTGGCTTCGTTGGCCGTACCCGCCATCCTGAGTGATCTGGTGATGGAAAAACGCGGCCTGCTGCTGATGGTGGGCGCCACCGGAACCGGCAAGAGCACCACGCTGGCGGCCATGCTCAACCACCGCAACGAGAACGCATCGGGCCACATCCTGACGATCGAAGATCCGGTTGAGTTTTTGTTCAAGAACAAGCGCTCCGTGGTCAACCAGCGCGAGGTTGGCTCCGATACGAAATCGGCCCAGATCGCACTCAAGAACGCCTTGCGCCAGGCACCCGACGTAATCCAGATCGGCGAGATTCGCGACCGCGAAACCATGTCGGCAGCGCTGGCCTATGCCCAGTCGGGCCATCTGTGTCTGGCCACCATGCACGCCAACAACAGCTACCAGGCGCTCAACCGCATCCTGAGTTTCTACCCGGTGGAGGTGCGCTCCACCATGCTGGGCGATCTGGCCTCCGGTCTGCGCGCCATCGTGTCGCAACGTTTGCTGCGCACCAAGGACGGCAAGCGCACGCCAGCCGTCGAGGTCCTGCTCAACACCAAGCTGATTGCTGAACTGATTGAGCGCGGCGATTTCTCCAGCCTGAAAGAAGCCATGGAGAAATCCATGGCCGAAGGCAGCCAGATTTTCGAGCAGGACATCGCGCGGCTGATTACCGAGGGCACCATCGAGCGACAGGAGGGTCTGACCAATTCCGACTCGCCAACCAATCTGATGTGGCGACTGCAAAACGACTTCACCGCACGACCCAAGACGCAGGCGCCCGTTGACGACCCCGATGACCATCCCTCGTTCACCGAAATTACGCTCGACGTCAACCATTGACCGACACCACCCGATGACCCGCACACTTGCGCTTGCGCAACAACTGATCGCCTGCCCCTCACTGACACCCGACGATGCGCTGTGCCAGTCGCTCATCATCGAGCGCTTGACGCCGCTGGGTTTCGCCTGCGAAACCATCGTCAGCGGACCGCCTGATTTCCGCGTTACCAATCTCTGGGCCAAGCGGCCCGGTCATGCAACAGCCAACACGCTGGACGCGCCCAAGATGCTGGTCTTTGCCGGCCACACCGACGTTGTGCCGACCGGCCCGCTGGCGCAATGGCAAAGCCCGCCCTTCACGCCAACACTGCGCGACGGCCGCCTCTATGGTCGTGGCGCCAGCGACATGAAGACATCGATTGCCGCCTTCGTCGTCGCACTCGAAGAGTTTCTGGCCACAACGCCGGAACCGGCGCTGTCCATCGCCCTGCTGCTGACCAGCGACGAGGAAGGCCCGGCCAACGACGGCACGGTCGTGGTCTGTCAGGCGCTTGAGGAACGTGGCGAGAGACTGGATTACTGCATCATCGGCGAACCAACCGCGGTGCAACACACGGGCGACACCATCAAGAATGGCCGACGCGGCACGCTCAGCGGGCGTCTGACCGTCAAAGGTGTGCAAGGCCACATCGCCTACCCGCACCTGGCAAAAAACCCGATCCACCTGCTGGCGCCGGCGCTGGCGGAACTGGTCGGCGTCGAATGGGACCAGGGCAATGCGTTCTTTCAACCCACCGCCTGGCAGGTCAGCAACATCCACGGCGGCACCGGTGCCAGCAACGTGATTCCGGGCAGCGTGGTGCTGGACTTCAATTTCCGTTTTTCGACTGAATCGACACCACAGTCTTTGCAGACGCGACTGCAGGCGCTGCTGGAGCGCCACGGGCTCGCGTTCGACCTGGCATGGACGCTGGGTGGGCAAGCCTTTCTGACCACACCCGACACGCTGGTTCAAGTCGTCAGCGCAGCAATTGCGGCCGAAACCGGAATTCAAACCGAACTCTCAACCACCGGCGGCACCAGTGACGGGCGCTTCATCGCCCGCATCTGCCCGCAGGTCATCGAACTCGGTCCGCCCAATGCCAGCATCCACAAGATCGATGAATACGTCGTGTTGGCCGACATCGAGCCGCTCAAGAACATCTACCGGCGCGTGTTGGAAGACCTCAACGCGCACGGCCAGCCATGACCGTTCTTGAACTGATTGAAGCCGGCGCCCATCAACTCGACGCCGCCGCTGTTGCATTCGGCCACGGTACGCGCAACGCTTTTGACGAAGCC